>NZ_JALNZY010000045.1 GCF_023229105.1 Sulfurimonas sp. | reverse complement strand
AAAATCAACATAAACTTCTTTACGTAAACTAATATCATACCTATTCTTCTCACTCAAAATATTTTCAGCGCTAATATCACCCTTTTTATATCTATTTCTCTCATTTTGAATTACTAGCTCATTAGATGGCAAGAGAGAGTATTTTTTTAACTCTACTGCTTGACCATTTCTTATTGAGTTTATAAGCGTAAGAACTTCACTTAGTTTTTTGTTCTTGATATCAGTATTAAACTCTCCAATTGGAAAAATCGTAGCGTTATCAATTATAGAGCCTAAAAGCTTGTATCTATCAGTTTTAAATGAGTTAAGACGCTCTTTCTTCCCAAGATAAGCATCTATAATTGCATCAACAATTTTTTCATAATCTTTTTCATATTTGCGTCTTTTTAAATTACTCAAAAACGAATAAAAAAGCATATGAATAACGCTAGCAACATATAATATTATCATAGGTATTACTACCCAAAGTGCTATAGAAAATGATGGCATTATTGTGCCGAAAAACTCAAAGCTCATACTCTCTTGAGTTATAAACGCATAAACATACCATCCAATTAGAACAATTAATATTAATGCTGCTATTGTGTATTTTTTTATATGCATACCCTACTCCTTATATTTTAGATTTTTCCACAATCTCTCTACAATCAATACAGTATATCGCATGAGGCTTAACTTTTAATCTTTGAAAACCGATAAGGTCTTCACACATTTCACATATTCCATAATCGCGTGCTGCAATTTTTCCCAATGTTACGTCAATCTCTCTTAGCTCTTTTTCCTGCTGTCTTATTATTGCGCTCTCTACCATTGAATTGTTATCTACTGATGCATGGTCACCTTCATCATTTAGCTCAAGTAAACTTAACTGATCTAGTTCGTCGTTAACACCTTTAATATTTCTAATTATCTGCTCTTTTCTACTCTCTAAAATCTCTTTAAAATATTTTAACTCGCTATCCTGCACTGACTTTCCTTATTTGTGATATGGATGGTTGCTTAAAATTGAAAATCCCCTATAAATCTGCTCAAGCAAAACAGCCTTTGCAATTTTATGACTCATCGTTATATTTCCCAAACTTATAGCAACATCACCTTTTTTTAAAAATTCATCCTCAAAGCCGTAAGCTCCTCCTATGAAAAATTTAACCGCAATTTTACCATCTAATAGCTTACTAAATTCATAACTATCAACAATTTTTCCATCTGGATGTAATAATATGTTAAAACCCTTTGAGATATATGGTTCTAAAAGTTTTGAATAAGCCTGTTTTGAGGCTTCTGATGATATAGTGTGCGCTTTTGTTACATCTTTGCTAAAAAGTTCAATATCTTCTACTTTTGCAAAACGAGAAATCATCTTTGTAAGTTCTTTATAAAGAGGGTCATAAGTTGAACGCTCTTTTTTGGCAATAGAAATTATCTCTATATTCACGACAAAAGCCCGCTTCCAATTACATAATAAGTTACATGTGAAAAATTGTCGCTCTTTTTTACCCCGCCAATTGCCGCAACATAATGCTTAGAGAGTGAAGCAATCTCATCTAATCTATCTCCAAGAATCGTTGTTACATCTTCTTTTGTATTTGTATCTCTGTATGCACCTAAGCCGATATAGTTTAAATCCATTTCATTGGCTTGCAAAACTTCCTCTTTTGTATGCGTAGAGATGCCCAAAATTTTATCTTTTTTAACGATGCTTCTTAAGATTTTTGCAGCTTTGAGTGGATCTTTATCGATTGTTCGTAAATCCTCTTGTCCCACATGCACCCCGTCACAAAAATCTATAAGCTCGTATGCATCATTGACAATTAAAAAACCGTCATAAATTTTTCTAATTTTTATAAGCTGCTGTTTTATAAATGCAATATCTGCATTTTTATTACGGTATTGGATTATCTCTGCATTTTGCTCTTTAGCGATACGTATATAATCTTCTAGCAAAATAGCTCTGCTATCTAAAAGATTTTGGTCACATAACGCATAAAGTCGCATTATGCAACTTTTAGAAGTGTTAGAAGGTCTGAGAGTGTTTTTTTAAGATTGTTTCTATTTACAACCATATCTATTGAGCCTTTTTCTAGCAAAAATTCTGCTCGCTGAAACCCATCAGGAAGAGCAGAACCGATTGTCTGCTCAATTACTCTCTGCCCTGCAAAACCGACTAAAGCACCCGGTTCGGCAATAATTATATCGCCTAATGTTGCAAAGGAAGCACTTACTCCACCCATTGTAGGATCAGTGAGTACCGAAATATACAAAAGGTTATGACTTGCTAGTTTTGCCAAAGCTGCTGATGTTTTACTCATCTGAAGAAGAGCAAATGTACTCTCTTGCATTCTCGCTCCGCCGCTGGCGCTTAAGATTATCAAGCCTTGTCTCTTTTGTATTGCACGATTTACCGCACGAACAATTTTTTCCCCCTCAACAGAGCCTAAAGAGCCACCCATAAAAGCAAAATCAAAGATTACAAGCTGTACAGGAACTCCGTTCATCTCGCACTCACCGCTTACAACAGACGAAGTTTTGCCTGTTTTAGCCTCTGCATCTTTGAGTCTTTGTTTGTACGATATTTTATCTGTAAATTTTAAAGGATCAATCGGTCTTAAATTAGCATCATACTCTAGAAATGTTCCCTCATCTGCTAAAAGTTCAATTCTCTCTTTAACGCCTATTCTTATGTGATATCCACATTTAGGGCAGACATGTTTTTGGTTTTCAACCTCTTTATAGTACATAAGAGATTGGCACGATTTACACTTTACCCAGTGCGCAGGAGCTTCACTTTTAACCGGTTCTTTTGTACTTTTATTTCTAGAAAAAATGCTAAGTAAATTCAAAAATTATCCTTTATCTATATAATGGCGAAAATTATATCGAATTTATACTTTATTTTTATAATTTTAAGAAAAAATAAATGCTCCTTTTTGTTACAAATCAGAGCAAATTTTTCTACCTCCAAAGCAAATATATGTAGAAAAGTAACACTATTTTTTCAGCAATACTTTTACCATACTTCTTGCTGCTTCTCGTCCATCATAAGCTGCAGTTACAACCAAATCTGCACCTCTATAACAGTCGCCTCCTGCATAGATTCCTGCCGTGGTTGTCTCATGCGTATCTTCATTAATAATAATTCCACCCCAGTTATTTGTGCTTATGCCGTTTTCTGCTAAAAATGAAGGGACTTCAGGGTCAAACCCTAGCGACATAACTACTACGTCGGAATTTACCTTAAATTCGCTCCCTCTTATCTCCTCCATCTTTTGTCGCCCGCTCTCATCTTTTGCGCCTAGAGTAGTTTTAATCACTTCCACTGCAACCGCACTCCCTTTGTCATTTAGTATAATCTCTTTTGGTGCAACAAAAAATGTAAAATCAACACCCTCTTCCATAGCATTTTTATACTCTTTTTGACTTCCTGGCATATTATATGCATCGCGTCTATATAAACATACAACACTCTTTGCACCCTCTCTTTTAGCAGTTCTCAAACAATCCATAGCGGTATCTCCGCCGCCTATTACAACTATATTTTTATCTTTAAAATCAAACTTTTTATCGTAAGAAAGCTTAAAATTTTTTTTCTGAATTGCCGTGAGATAATCAATAGCTTTATAAACATTTGGTGCCTGTTCTCCGTTGATAGAAGCTTTTTTTGCTTTTGTTGCACCAATACCTATAAACATCGCATCATGTTTGTCTGCAATCTCTTCAAAATCTATATCACGACCAACTTCACAATTTAGTACAAGCTCCATGCCTGCTTCAAGAAGAAATTTTATGCGACGCTCTATGATTTTTTTCTCAAGTTTAAAACTTGGAATCCCATAAGTCATAAGTCCGCCGGCTCTGTCACTTCTCTCATACATAGTCACGGCAATGCCTGAGCGAAGAAGATATGTGGCACAAGATAGTCCCGCAGGTCCACTTCCAATTATTGCAACTTTTTTATCAGTTGTAATTCCCGGAAAGTCAGGTTTGTACCCAGCCTTAAACCCCTCTTCTGTGATAAAAGTCTCAACAGATCCGATTGTTATTGCTCCATGCCCATCATTTAGCGTGCAATCTCCCTCACAAAGTCTCTCATGAGGGCAAATTCTTCCCATAACTTCAGGAAAAGGAGAAGGCTCATTTGAAAGTTTAAAAGCAAACTCCAAATCCTTTTCGCTTACTGCTTTTAGCCACTGCGGAACATAGTTATGAAGTGGGCATTTATTTAAACAAAACGGGTCCCCGCACTGAATACATCTTTCACTTTGAGTTGCTGCTTCATTACTGTCAAAAACCTCATAAATTTCGCCAAAATCTTTTGTTCTCTCTACGACTAATCTTTTTTTAGCTTCTACTCTTTTAATTGTTAAATACTCTCTCATGATTAATCTCCAATCTCTAAATTCATAGGCAATTTAGTTAGATTTTTAGGTTTTACAAGCCAGAAGTTTCTAACCTCTACTCTAAAATTATCAAGTAGCTCTTTTGCCTTTTTACTCTCAGTCTCAACAACATAATCTTTAAGAAGTTTTTTTAGATAATGTCTAGCTTCATCAGTCTCATCTGTATCGATTCTCACAAGCTCTACAAGCTCTCGGTTTGCATTTTCGACAAATCTGTGCTCAGCATCATAAACAAAGCTGATTCCACCCGTCATTCCTGCGCCAAAGTTTATTCCGGTGCGCCCTAAAATAACCACAACCCCACCTGTCATATATTCGCAGGCATTATCGCCTGTTCCCTCGACTATCGCAAGTGCTCCGGAGTTACGAACAGCAAATCTCTCGCCCACACTTCCTGCAACATAAAGCTTTCCGCCTGTTGCTCCGTAAAGACATGTATTTCCTCCTGCAGCAAACTCTTCACCGCTATTTTTAGAGGTAACTACTATTTTACCTCCATGCATCCCTTTGCCTATATAATCATTTGCCACACCTTTTAGATAGATTGACATCCCATGAATTAAAAATGCACCCAGAGCCTGCCCCGAGATACCTGTTAGATTGATTCTAATTGTATCTGAGCGTAACCCTTTATCCCCGTAATACTCCGCTATTTCACCGCTAATTAGCGCTCCAAAACTTCTATTTACATTTGTAATATTCCTGCTGATTCTAACCGGATGCTCAGGATGCTTAATAGCGCTCATAGCCTCTTTAAGTACATCTTTTTCAAAACTGTTATCATCAAAAGGGTGGTTGAATTTTTGCTGATGAATATTTACGCCATCTTCTTGATGCAAAATTGCACTAAAGTCAAATTTCTTAGCAAAATCATCATCTACAACCTTTAATAAGTCACTTCTGCCTATCATCTCCTGCATAGTTTTAAATCCTAAAGAAGCCATAATTTGGCGAATGTCCTCAGCTAAGAGAGTAAAGTAGTTTATAAGTTGCTCAACATGTCCCTTAAAGAAATCTTGACGGAGCTTTTCATTTTGCGTTGCAATACCGACTGAACACTTATTGACATGACAGATTCTAAGCATTTTACAACCTACGATTGTTAAAACCCCAGTTCCAAAACCATAACTCTCAGCACCAAGAAGTGCAGCTTTGATAACATCTAAACCGGATTTTAGACCTCCATCTGTTTGAAGTTCTACAACTCCTCTAAGATTGTTTGCTTTTAAAGCATTATGAGCTTCACTAAGCCCAATCTCCCAAGGATTTCCTGCAAATTTTATAGAAGTAAGCGGCGCGGCACCTGTTCCGCCGTCTCCACCTGAGATAATAATTTTATCGGCATAAGCTTTTGCAACGCCTGCTGCAATAGTTCCAACACCTATGGTTGAGACTAGTTTTACCGCAACTCTAGCTTTTGGATTTACCTGCTTAACATCAAAAATAAGCTGTGCCAAATCCTCAATAGAGTAAATATCATGATGAGGCGGAGGCGAGATAAGCGTGACACCCGCAACCGTATGACGAAGCTTTGCGATAAGTGCTGTAACCTTATGTCCGGGAAGCTGTCCTCCCTCACCCGGTTTTGCCCCTTGTGCGACTTTTATCTGTATCTCTTCGGCACTTCTAAGATATGCCGGAGTTACTCCAAAACGTCCTGATGCAACCTGCTTAATTTTAGAATTTCTCTCAGTACCAAAACGCTCAGAATCTTCCCCGCCCTCTCCGCAATTTGATTGTGCTCCGATTCTGTTCATGGCTATAGCAATCGTCTCATGAGCTTCCGGCGAGATTGAACCTAAACTCATAGCAGCAGAAGCAAATCTTTTAAAAATAACCTCTTTTGGTTCAACCTCAGAGATATCAATCGGTTTTCTATCAGACTTTATCTCAAAGAAATCACGTATAAACTTTAATCCTCTTTTATTTATTAAATCTCTTAACTTTTCATAATCTTTTTTGCTTCCACTCTGCGCAGTTGCATGGATAGCATGGATAACAGCCGGACCGAAATCATGATACTCTTGCTCATTATAAAACTTATAATATCCGCCGATATTCAGCGGGAATATTCTGTTAAATCCACTCTCCTCAAAAGCTTCTACATGATACTTTGTAAGCCTCTCATCTATATCGCTGTACTCAAGTCCGTTGAGTGCAGAATTTGAAGCGGCAAAACACTCACTTACTATCTCACGGCTAAGACCCATTACATCAAAAAGACCTGCATTTCTATATGATGCGATAGTTGAAATTCCCATCTTAGACATTATTTTAAGTATGCCCGCATTTAAGGAGCCATGAACAGCTTTCAGCGCAACACTGCACTCCTCCGTAATCGCGTTAGATCTCTTTGTATGCGCAATAACAGTCTCTGCCAACAGCCTAGGGTGCAACGCATTTGCGCCGTAGGCTATAAGAACCGCCGCACTGTGAGAGTCATAAACCTCGCCACTTACTGCAACCATAGATGTTAGATGACGTATTTTTGCATTTAAGAGAGCGATATTTAAACGTCCGATAGCCATAGCCATTGGAATTATCTTATTTTTTTTGCTAAACTCGTCATCATCAAGTATAATGATTCTCGTACTCTCATTTTTTACGGAGTTAACAACGTTTTCAACTAAAGTATTGAGTGATTTTTTCAAATCTTTCTCATACGCTGTAGAGAATGTTTTGCTGCGATAAAAGTCCTGATAACTAGGCGATTTTTTATCCCCGAATGATTTTAAAATAGTTAACTTCTCGCTTGTGATAATTGGAGAGATAGATTTGAGACGGTGCGCATGAAACGGAACTTCATCAAGTATATTATGAATCTCGCCAAAACCGGTGTTTAAACTCATAACCACTTTTTCTCTAATTGGGTCAATAGGGGGATTTGTAACTTGAGCGAACTTCTGTTTAAAAAAGTCACTAAAGGCTCTTTGTTTATTTGAAAAAGCTGCTAGCGGCGTATCGTCTCCCATAGATCCAACTGCCTCTTTGCCCTCTAAAATCATAGGTTCTATAACCTGCTCTATAACTTCATGAGTAATATTGAAGTATCTTTGTCTGGTAATTAGTTCCTCTTTTGTATATTGTGAGTCTGACATATATTGATCTACAACATGCTCTTGAAGATAAATCATATGCTCATTTAGCCACTTCATGTATGGATTTGAGCTTTTGAGGTAGTCGTTTATCTCGCTGTTTTTAAAGATTTTTCCAAATTTAAGATCAAGTCCTATCATCTCTCCGGATTGAAGACGACCTCTCTCTTTGATATCTTTTTCATCGATATCAACTACGCCGTACTCGCTTGCAATAAGAAGAGTGTCATCTTTTGTAATAATATATTTTGACGGACGAAGTCCATTTCTATCCAACACACAACCTACATATCTACCATCAGTAACACAAAACGCGGCAGGACCATCCCATGCTTCAAATACGGTTGATTGAAACTCATAAAATGCACGAAGTTCAGGATCCATGTGCGGAGCATTTTGCCAAGCTGCAGGGATTACGGCACGAACCGCTTTAAAAAAATCCATACCATTTACAAGCAAAAACTCAAAAAAGTTATCCGCAGAAGCGCTGTCTGAAGATC
The DNA here is from genome assembly GCF_023229105.1 of Sulfurimonas sp. Taxonomy (GTDB): domain Bacteria; phylum Campylobacterota; class Campylobacteria; order Campylobacterales; family Sulfurimonadaceae; genus Sulfurimonas. Next base: position 9,054 of record NZ_JALNZY010000045.1, on the reverse strand, counting down.
TTGACTGTAAAATAGGTAATATTCTTTGAATCTCTTCATCGGTAAAAACTTCACTTTTAATAGATTCAGACTTTATCTCAACGTTAAAACGATTCCCCTCTACTGAGTTAATCTCGCCATTGTGCGCAACTGTGCGAAACGGTTGTGCAAGTTTCCATTGTGGGAGAGTATTAGTTGAAAATCTCTGATGAAAGAGTGAAAAAGATATTTTAAAACTCTCATCCTGCAAATCTTTATAAAACTCTTTTATATGAGTAGGCATTACAAGCCCTTTATATGAAAGAACTTTTGAGCTCATAGAAGCTATATAAAAATCTTTATCATCAACGAGCTTGTGTTCGCTCTGTTTACGTGAGAGATACAGAAGTGCTTCAAATCTGTTTGATGCCATAATAGAGTTTGGAGTTATAAATAGTTGGACAATTATTGGTAATGTTGCAAGTGCTTGCTCACCGAGTGCATCTCTGTTTAAAGGAACATCTCTATGAAAAATAACCTTTAAATCATTCGCCTCACAAATATCCTCTAATATATCTAAGTTCTTTAAATCTTTTGTAAAAACAGAAGCTACGGCAAACTGTTTTGGCAACTCAATTCCATTTTTCTTAGCCTCTTTACGAAGAAACTCTTCAGGAAGAGAAAAAAGTAGCCCACTTCCATCTCCTGTTTTTCCATCAGCTGCTACCGCGCCGCGATGCATCATTCTCTCTAGTGCAGTTACCGCATCATTTAAAACTTTATGTGATGCTATGTTTTTTATATTTGCGACAAGCCCAAAACCGCAATTATCTTTAAATGATCTTAATAAATCATAATGTTCAACCATGTTAACTCCTGAATTTTATAATTCTTTATAAAATTTTATGAATTTAATCTCTTTTTAAACAAACTTGTTCTATTTAGAGACAAGAGATGCATTATACATCTTAAAGGTTTAAGAAAATATAATATCACTATTATTTTTTTAATGAAAATAAAATATGTGTATAAAAGAAGCGGTTAATGCAAGGATTTATTCTAAATCTTAACAAAGTTAAAGATGAAGATTTAATAGTCACTATCTTATCAAGAGAGAACTTAGATACTCTTTACAGATTTTATGGTGCAAGACATGGAGTTATCAATCTTGGATTTAAAATTGATTATGAAAAAGATGGTTCCTCAAAATCAACAATCCATAGACTTAAAGATGTTATACATATAGGGTTTAAGTGGATAAATGATTATAAACTCTTACGAGTGTGGCAAGATTTTTGTGCACTTTTCTATAAACATTTAAAAGATGCCGAGGAGCTTGATGAGTTCTATTTTGAGCTCTTAGAGAGCGCATCAAAAAATTGGAATATACAAAACCCAAAAAGAGTAGCAGTAGAGTCATATATAAAACTCCTTGAACATGAGGGAAGACTGCATAAAGAGTCGGTGTGTTTTTTATGTGCCGCACCGATAATTGGAGATGAAATCTCACTTATTCGTGCTTTTTTACCTACACATAAAAGCTGCACCCATACATTTGGCATAAAAAAAGATTCATTTGAAGAGTTGTTTGAAAACAAATCAACGCTATTTCTTAGTGACCGGGAGATAGATAGGCTTTGGTATCTACTTTTAGAGGGGCTTTAAAGCTTAATCAAAAGTTTGTTCAGATAAAATTATTACAAAATTTACAATAGATGGATGGACAAATGTTAAAAACAGTCAAGTCTAGAATTATTATCACAATTTTATTTTTTGGTGCGCTTGCGGTTGGTGCTATGTATAGTTATATTTCTTATACATTTAATGATTTTTCAAATAAAACAGCAAAGCACTCTCTTGAAATGCTGAGTCAATCAATCTTTCAAACAGTAACACAAGGCATGTTAGCCGGCGATCCTGAAATCGTCAAAAAGACAATTGATAAAGCAAGCAGCATCCATGGCATAGAGTCGTTAGAAGTTTCAAAATCGGAACTTGTTTTAGAGGTGTACAAAAGAGAGGGCGAAACTTTTACTAACAATCCAACCATTAGAGAAGTTTTTGCAAGCAAAGAGCCTAAAACAATTGAAAAAAATGAAAATAATCACCACACAATACAGCTTCTCAACCCAATGATAGCAGAAGAAAGCTGTATGGCATGTCACTACAATGTAAAGGAGGGAGACATACTTGGTGTTATGGACCTTGTTGTCTCTTTGGATTCAAATGATGAAGATATTAACAATACAAAAATGATTTTACTAATCACTCTTATTATTGTCTTTATAGCTTTTACTGTTATTATCAGTGTTTTCTTTTCGAGAGAGATTATCGTTCCTCTGGATGAACTAGGCTTGCGTATTAGAGCGCTTGTTGATGGTGACAAAGATTTAACAAAACGCATTGAAGTTTTACGAGAAGATGAGTTTGCAAACTCTGCATATGCAGTAAATGACTTTGTAAGTTCAATACAAAACACGATAAAAGACGTAAAATCTCTCGGAAGTAAAAATGTATCAATTGCTAATACAATCACAAACGAATCATTTTCTATTAACAAAAGTATTGAAGAGGAGAGCATCATAGTATCTCAAACTATTGATAAGAGCAAATCTATCAAAGAGATTCTTGATCACTCTATTGAGATAGCAAAAGAGACACAGCAAAGAGTTTCACAGGCTAATGCAAATCTTGACTCATCAAAAGAAGCATTAGGTAGATTGGTAAATGAAGTTGAAGTATTTATTGAGATAGAGCATGATTTATCAGACCAATTAACGCACCTAAAACAAGATGCAGACCAAGTAAAGAGCGTACTAGTTGTTATAAAAGACATCGCAGAACAGACCAATCTTCTGGCTCTTAATGCTGCTATAGAAGCAGCGCGTGCAGGGGAACATGGACGTGGCTTTGCTGTTGTAGCAGATGAAGTAAGAAAACTAGCAGAGCGCACACAAAAATCACTTACAGAGATAGAAATAAGTGTTAGCACTATTGTTCAATCTATAAATGATGTAAGCGACAAAATGAACGAAAATGCAAAAGGCATGCAGAGGCTGACAACTATCTCAAAAGATGTTGAGCAAAAAGTCAATGACACCTCGCTTGAGATGCAGCACTCTGTAGAGGTTGCCATTAAATCGGTTGAAGATTCACAAACAATCGTAAATCATACCGATGAGATTATAAAACAAATTGCTCAAATAGATGCTCACTCATCTTCAAACAAAAAGAGTGTTATGAGTATTGAAAATGACTCTAAAAGTCTGCTTGAAGTGGCTCATTCACTAGACTCTCGTATTAACGAATTTAAAAGCTAAAAAAGCATTACGCTTTTTTAGCCACCAAAGATGCAACCTTAATCTTTTCGCCTTTTAAATTTATATCTATTTTCTCTTCATAATAAATTACATCAAGCCCAATAAAAGAGTGCAAAAGCTCATTTTTACGCAACAGATAATCAAGATTAGTTGTAGGAAGATTAAAATCTCCGTGAGCAACTATAAACGTCTCAAAAACTAAAACTCCTCCACTGCGAAGAGCCTCTTTCATCTGAGAGACTAAACGGCGATTTAAATAATTAATATTTACAATCAAATCATACTTGTTTGGAGTTAAATTGTATTTGTCTAAATCTGTGTCTATCTTTTTAATAGTAGAACTCTTTTTCACACGCTCTAAAGCATAATCTGATATATCTATCGCATCAACTAAAAATCCCATATCTGCCAGATAGTGTGTATTTCTTCCTGTTCCACAAGCTATATCTGCGGCTTGACCAACTTTTGCATGCGCAATATATTTCTCTAGTAGAGGAGAAACATTCTGCGGCATTGGATTGTCCAAATATCTCTCATTCCATCTCTGTTTATCTTCTTGCATCTCAATCTCCTTTTAAGACAATCTGTTTTTATAATCTTGATATCCAAACTCTTTGATTAATTCCAGAGTTTTATCCTCTCTTAGTATAACCAATGATGGTAGCTTTATACCGTTGAATGTGGTGTTTTTGACAAAGGTGTAGTGAATTTGATCTTCAAATATAACTTTATCGCCTACTTGCAGAGGCTCATCAAAAGAGTAATCTCCCATGATATCACCTGCTAAGCATGTATTACCGCCAAAACGATAAGTATGCTTCTTCTCTCCCACTTCAGAGCTGCCCCTAACCATTGCACGATATGGCATAGCCAGCGTATCGGGCATATGAGCTTCTGCAGAGGTGTCCAAAATCGCTATATCCATACCGTTATGAACAATATCTAAAACAGTGCTAACAAGCACTCCTGTCTGCCAACCCACAGCTTCCCCCGGCTCCAAATAGACATCAACATCATATTTTGCTCTGAACTCATTTATGATACGAATCAGCTTATCAACATCATAACCTTTTTTGGTTATATGATGTCCGCCGCCAAAATTAATGTACTTTAAACCTTTAAAATATTTTGAAAATTTAGCTTCAAACGCCGCTAAAACATCCTCTAACGCATCAACATCCTGTTCGCACAGTGCATGAAAATTGAGTCCCTCAATATAATCCAAGACTCTTTCGTCAAAATTTGCAAGTGTTGTGCCAAGACGGCTGTATAGCCCACAAGGATTATATATATCCTTCGGGGAAGATGATTGTTCAGGGTTTATTCGCAAAGAGAGGCTTATAGCTGGGTCTATCTCTTTTACTCTCTTTTGATACTTGAAGAGTTGCTCTGGTGAATTAAATACTATATGATCAGAGATGCGAGCTATATCTTCAATATCTTCTTCTTTGTATGCAGGCGAGTAGGTGTGGACTTCAAGATTTTCATCGGCTTTGGCAAACTCCTCTCTTGCTAAAAGTGCCTCATGCAGTCCGCTTGCGGTACACCCTTTTAGATACTGTTTCACCAAAGGAAATGTACTCCACATGGCAAAACCTTTAAGCGCTAAAATAATCTTAGCTCCACTTTGGATTTGAACACGATTTAAAATCTCAAGATTTGCACGTAGCAAAGATTCATCACACATGTAGTAAGGTGTAGTGATATTTTTTAAAGTATCCATCTTTTTACGCTTCTAGTTCTTTTATCTGCCAAGGCAACCCTTGAGTATTCATCTCATCCATAAACGGATCTGGGTCCATCTGCTCCATATTAAAGACTCCGACTCCGCTCCAGATACCCTTTAGCATAAGTTTTGCACCTATCATAGCCGGTACGCCGGTCGTGTAAGATACCCCCTGAGAGTTTGTCTCACGAAAACAATCCTCATGATCTTTCACCTGATAGATGTAGATTTTTTTCTTTTTACCATCTTTTATTCCCTCAGCAACGATGCCGATATTTGTCTTGCCTTTTGTGCGAGAGCCAAGTGATGCGGGATCTGGAAGAAGAGTTTTTAAAAACTCCATAGGGACTATCTTCATCCCCTTATGCTCAACTGGCTCAATTCCAAGCATTCCGACATTTTGTAAACACTTCATATGTGTCAAATAGCTCTGTCCAAACGTCATAAAAAATCTAATGCGCTTTAAACCTTTGATATGTTTTACAAGCGATTCCATCTCTTCATGGTAGAGTAGATAGGAGTCCTTTTTACCAACTTCAGGATAATCCCAAACCATTTTAATCTCCATCGGCTCAGTCTCTATCCACTTTCCATTTTCCCAATAACGCCCTTTTGAAGAGACTTCTCTTAGGTTGATTTCAGGATTGAAGTTTGTTGCAAAAGCGTACCCGTGGTCTCCTGCGTTACAATCTAAAATATCTATAGTATGAATCTCATCAAAGTAGTGTTTTTGTGCATAAGCGCAAAATACATTTGTAGCTCCAGGGTCAAAACCACTACCTAAAAGCCCCATAATTCCAGCTTCCTTAAACTTTTCATCTCTTGCCCACTGAAGTTTATACTCAAACTTAGCCTCATCTGGATGCTCATAATTTGCAGTATCGAGATATGGAGTTTTTGTTGCAATACACGCATCCATAATTGTTAAATCCTGATATGGAAGCGCAACATTTATAACGATATCTGGCTTGCATGACTCTATGAGTTTTATTACTTCTTCTGTTTTATCTGCATCTACGCTTGCTATTTCTATATCAGCATTTGGAAGTTCATCTTTTATATCCTGACATCTCTGCAGTGTTCTACTTGCTAATACAATACGACCAAAAACATCTGCATTTTGTACACATTTATGTACAACTACACGACTAACTCCACCTGCACCAATAATTAATGTTGTTCTCAAATTTAAATCCTTTTTAATTAATTCATGCCAAGGGAACTCGACATGATTGACTAAGTTAGCAGCACGGTACTGAAGTTGACGCATAAAGCGTCAGATTAATTATAACTTTAGTTTTTTAACTCTCTGCCTTAGTTCGTCTGCCTTAATCTCTTGCGAAATCGCTTCCCCAAAACGAACCGTAATTTCGCGCTTTTTTAAAAGACATCTCCTTGTATTACCTTTATGTCTCGCAAATAGACTTCCAAAAACACCATCTATATAAAACGGTACAATAACTGCATTACCTCTATCAACGTACTCATAACCTCTGTAAAATTTTGCAATTTCAGAGCTTTTAGATATTTTACCCTCGGGAAATATTGCTACTATTCTACCATTTTTTAATCTCTTTGAGGTTTCACTAAACGCGTCTTTTGACGCTTTTTTTGAAACCGGAATAAGCTCAGCCATCTTAAAAGCCCAATTAAAAAGCCTCCACCTGTAAATATCTTTATCTATCATATAGTTAATACGCCTCTCAATCGGCAGTTGCAGAACAAACCAATCTATCCAGCTTACATGATTGCCCAAGAGCATCACAGCTCTCTCTTGAGGTATATTTTCCAAGCCAATATAGTTGAATCTATATCTTACTTTAAAAAGAATCTCAAAAAATGCCCAAAACGTCGTAATAAAGTATCTTTTACATGTAGTAGCAAAAAATGTCTTTTTCACAAGCAACTACTCGCCTTTTATCGCCAATGTTGTGCTCCAGCCCTCATAATAGCCGTGCTCTTTTTTAATCAATTCATAAAGTTTCTCTACAATGCCCTTTACCTCTTCGTTTGTAACAGAGTGAAATTTTATAAGAGCCACGCCACATTCAAACTCTTCGCTACTTATGTCATCTTTAAACTCAAAACCGCAGGTCAGAGCATTTTCTACAAATCTCTCTTTTTGCGTAGCCGTATCAAATGACGCATAGTGTTCCACATTTCTAGCACAGGAGAGTTCATCCCCCTCCTCTTGAAGCAGAAATATTATGTTGTCGCTCTCTATATTATGAAACTCAAGTTCGCTCGGAAAAAGGTTTTTAGCATAAAAATCCCACTTTGTATCCTTAACCACACTGCTTTCATATTTATAGCCGCTCTCTTTTAATATTTTTGAAACTGTTACTTCTAAGTTTTTGGAATCTTTTGCATAAAAATAGAACTCATGCCAGCCATCATTAATTCTAGTACCAACATACTTTGCTCTTTTTTGATGCTCTAATGAAATAATAACAGACTCTTTTATTTCTAAAAGCTCCTCAAAACACCCACCGTCTCTATCGTTTGATTTTAAAAATAGGCAAAATAGCCAAGGAAAAGAACCTTGATACTCCTCTGCATCTACTTCAACTTCTATATTGATTAACGCAGAATCTTCGACTCTGCTAAATATCTCTCTCATATGCTATCTTCAATTAAATTTTTATTTATTATAACAAACATATCTGAAAAAATGATTTAGCATAATAATGAGGCACATCTCTGTAGCACTCTAAAAAGGCAAAAGCAGAGAGTGCTTTAAAAAAAGTTTAGATATTTTGTTAAATATCTATAACCTCATTTATCTCAAGTCCAAAACCGCCTAGTCCTACAAACTCGGTTGCTTTTATGGAGGTAAGAAGATTCATCTTTGAGATACCCAAAGATTTAAGTATCTGCGCCCCTATGCCAAACTCTTTCATGGTAGCATTGTCATGATGCGTAGGCTTATTTATAAAAATCAAAACTCCGCTGTTTTGCTTTAGATACTCTATGGAGGTTATAAGATTGTTATATTTTTTCTGATTTAAAAGAAGTTCTATATCTTGTATAACATTATGCACCCTTACGTTAGCAATTGATGTTACATTGTGAAACACAATCGCCGTATGTTCTATTTTGTCATGATCTGCAAATATATACTTCTTAACTTTTGTATCAAAAAACTCTATTTCCTCGACACTTACTTCATTTACAAGTCTCTCATTTGCAAGACGGTACTCGACAATATCGGATATAAAAACTGTTTTTAGATTATGCTTTTCACCAAAAATATCCAAGTCATCTCGTCTAGCCATTGTGCCGTCTTCTTTGATAATCTCGCAAATTACAGCTGAATCACTAAGTCCTGCCAGACGACACAAATCAACAGAACCCTCTGTATGTCCAGTTCGAACAAGCGTTCCGCCCTCTTTTGCTATAAGGGGAAATATATGTCCCGGTTTTACCAACTCATCCGCATGGCTAATAGGGTTTGCCAAAATCTTTATGGTATCATCTCTCTCTGATGCAGATATTCCGGTTAGTGCGTTTTTTGCATCAACTGAAACCGTAAATGCCGTCTCGTACGAGGATGTATTTGAGCTTACCATGGGATTAAGCTCAAGTCTTGTAGCAATTTTTTTACTTATTGCAACGCAGATAAGCCCTCTTGCATGTGTCGCCATAAAATTAACATTTTTAGGCGTAGAAAAGGCTGATGCATAGACCAAATCCCCTTCGTTTTCTCTATCTTCATCATCAATCATGATGACCATGCGACCTTTTTTTATCTCATCGATTGCTTCTAAAACTCTTTGTGTAGGTGTCATATATGCTTCTTTTATTTTAGTGCTGCAATTATATAGAAAAGTTAATTAATTTTAGTTCAAACCCTTTTTTAAAATTTACTACTACTCTTCTTGACAAAGGAAGCATTTTTACCTATAATTCCACTCCAACAAAGATATTTGCTTTGTTTGAAAGCATCGCGGAATAGAGCAGTTCGGTAGCTCGTCGGGCTCATAACCCGAAGGTCATAGGTTCAAATCCTATTTCCGCAACCAATTATTTAACTTTTCAATGTTGGGGTAT
>NZ_JALNZY010000110.1 GCF_023229105.1 Sulfurimonas sp. | reverse complement strand
TATGTGCTCATGCATCTCATCCGTAACTTTTACATGAGAGGGAACCTCGCGAAGCAGTGAGATATGTGATGCTATTTCACTTTTATTAAGTGAGTTTTTCATCTTTGCGATGTAGAGGCTTAGCATCCAAAAAACAGTGACTTGAGTTGCAAATGCTTTGGTTGAAGCGACCCCTTTTTCTATGCCCGCTCTTGTTAAAATAGTCGCATCTGCTAATCTTACCATAGAGGAATTATCAACGTTGCAGATAGCCAAAGTTTTGAGTCCTGCTGCTTTTGCCATCTTGAGAGTTTCAAGCGTATCGGCAGTTTCTCCGCTTTGAGAGATTACAACAAAAAGAGTATCTTTTGTCATAATCGGCTCTCTGTAACGAAACTCACTTGCAATCTCTAACGAAGTTCTTATCTTAGAATATCTCTCAAACAGATAAGATGCGCTCATCGCCGCGTGGTATGAAGTTCCGCATGCACACAGCTTTATCTCGTTTATGCCCTCAAAGAGAGATTTGTCAAGTTCATCAAAGAGAATCTCCCCTTCGCCGAGTCTTCCCATAAGCGTATCGGAGATTACAATGCTCTGCTCATAAATCTCCTTTTCCATAAAAAACCTAAAACCATCTTTTTGCGCAAGAAGTTTGTTTTGTGAAAGGGAACAAAATTTAGGCTCTTTTTGCACTCCCTCTTTGTCAAAAATAACTATTTCCTCAGGAGTTACATAACCGTAATCTCCATCTTCAAAATAGTTTACGCTTTGGCAATGTCCGATGAGCGGTGTATCAGAGGAGGCAAAATATTTCTCATTTTCGTCGTTTACTCCAACAATCATCGGCGAGCCCTGTTTTGCAAAAAAGATTGTCTTGCTCTCGCTTTTTGTAACAAGCAAAATCGCATAAGCACCGTGAAGCTCTTTTACGGTTTTTGCAAAAGCTTCAAAACTGTTTTTTGCGCTCTTTTGATTTTTCTCAAACTGATGCACGATTACTTCGGTGTCTGTTTGGCTTAAAAATGTAACCCCGTTTGCTTGAAGCTCTTTTTTTAGAGTTGCGTAATTTTCAATGATGCCGTTATGAACAACATAAGATGATTCGCCTATGTGAGGATGCGCATTTAACTCCGTCGGTTTTCCATGTGTCGCCCATCTTGTATGCCCGATACCAAGCGCAAAACCCTCTGTTTTAAAACCTTTTGTCTTCTCTTGAAGGTTGATAAGCTTTCCGACTGCTTTGTAGTTAGAGAACTTTCCATTTTCTAAAACTGCAATTCCCGCCGAGTCATATCCACGATACTCAAGCTCTTTTAAACCATCAAGTAAAATTTGTTTTGTATTTTTTTGACCTATATATCCAACAATCCCACACATAATGTATATTTCCTTTTACAATTAACAGAGCTTACTCTGACGCGCTTAGGCGGCTAGCTTTTCTAAAGAAACTAAAGTTTTGTGCCTTAGCGGCTAGCGTAGCAGTAGCAGACTTTGTTCGCTACTGCGTAAAGTTAACAGCGTATATATTTTTGCGACATTATTGCATATATCGTTTTGTTTTTGGATTAAGAAGCTATCTCGTACTTTATGTTTTGTGCTGTGGATTTTTGCAGTGACGATATTTATGCCAAGCTCTTCAAAACACTCCATGATATAAGCCAAAAGACCTTTTTGGTTTTTAGTGTGTATAGTTATTTCTGCATAAGCCAAAGAGTGTTCACAATCAATATCTATCTCATTTTTATGGATGGCTACATCTTTAAGCTTTACATGTCTACTCATATCAAAAGCGTTGTTGATGATACTTTTTATATGCTGTACTTCATTTTCATCTACATGTTCAATAAACTCTATCTTAAAATATTTCACGTCCTCAAAAAGCGTAAATATCTCCATGGAAGCAACATCAAGATGACTAAGAGATGCTAGAAGATAGCCTATATTTAGCGGAATTTTTCTGTAAATCTCTATAACCAAAGAGCTTTGAGAATTGATTGAAAAATCATACTTTTTTGTTTGGTACGCCTTTTTTGCAATCTCTATAATGTCATGGGGTGTATGTTTAAAGAAAAAGAGGTTTGACTCAATGCGCAGAAGTTTGCTACGCAAGAGTTTTGGCAGTTCGGTAAACTCTTGAAGTTTTGCTAAGCGCTTTTCAATATTTAGTCTCTTTGATGCATCTGTTATTCTGCCTAAGTTTTGGGCAACTTCTAGCGCGTTTATGTAGAGTTCGTGCAGAAGTTTTGAGGTAAAAGAGTTATAGACTCCTTCCCCCACGCCGTTTATGTCCGCGTAAGTGAGAACATATAGAAGTTGCAGATTTTTGACATCTCCCACGTTTGACATAAATTTATAGAGTGTTTTTTCGTTGTGTATGTTTTCTCTGAGTGCCACATTGCTCATGGTTACATGATGTTTTACCAAAGTCACGCATCTCTCTTTGTCCTCCTCTTTTAGTTTCATCTTTGTAGCAAATGGAGCGATAAGTTTGGCTCCGACTTCGCTGTGGTCTTGAACTCTGCCTTTTCCGCTGTCATGATAGAGGGTTGCAATCTTTAGTAAAAGCTTCTCCTCGCTGCTAAACTCATCGTAGAGTTTTTTGATGAAAGGCTCCTTGATATTTTCCAGCGCCTCAACACATTTGATGGAGTGAATATCTACGGGATAGTGATGGTAACCGTCAAACTGCGGTAGGTGAAGAACCTTTTTAAAAGCGCCAAAGAGATGATGAAGCACCCCTGCATCGTAAAAGAGTTTTAAAAAGCTGTACATGTATCTTTTTTTGAAGAGCTCTTTTAAAAGAGAGTATGTTTTAGCTTGAAGAGGGTGGGATATTTTTACATAGGTAAATTGACGCAAAAATCCTGAATCAAAATGGTATGGCTTATCTTCAAGCGAAATTAAGGTTTCAAGAAGTTTGTTGAGTGGTTGAATCGGCAGATTGTATGATGCATAGACTCTCTTGCCCTGTTTATAAATTCCTCTGCTTAGACGATTTTTTTTAAACTTGCCCAACTGTGAAATGTCGGCGATGTAGGGACGAATCATCTTTTTGACAAAAATTTGCGTAAAGTTGCTTATGCGCCACTGCGCTTCAAGAACTTTAGTAACCATCTTCTGTTGATTTTTAAATCCTAAAAGAAGGCTTACCTCAGGAATGAACTCCAAAAGAAGTCTGTCCTCTTGTTTGTTTGTAATAAGATGCAGAGCGCTTCTTGTGCGAAAGAGCAGCTCAAGCGCCATTCTATACTCTTTGTACTCCTCGTCTAAAAAGAGCACGCCTGCTAAATCCTTGAGCGTTTTTACTCCATAGATAGTGTGGGCAATCCAAAATATAAAGTTGGAGTCGCGAAGTCCGCCGACGCTCTCTTTGATGTTTGGCTGCATGGAGGTTGGATATTTTTTGCGTCTAGCTTGCGCTTCCGTAATCTTTGCTAAAATAAACTCTTTTTGGTTGTAAAGGCGTATTTTACTCAGCTCTTTGCTCGCTTCATGCCAAGTAAGCGTAGAACCTGTTACAAATCTAGCTTCCATCAGTGCCGTTCTGATGGTAATATCCTCTTTGCTTGAGGCAAAAAGGTCGCTTACTTTATGAACTCTATGCCCTAGTTTTAGTCCTGCATCAAGAGCAAGATAGAAAAATTTTTCAATTATAAGCTCACTGTTAAAGCCGTTTACTTCCGCATAAACTATAAGCAAATCTACATCACTGTGAACACAGAGCTGCTCACGCCCGTAACTCCCAAGTGCAACAATGGCTATGGGAATGGAGCTTCTCATGGGAAGATAGTTTCCAAAGATGCGTCTTAGAATTGTCTTGTACATCAAAGAGATGATAGAATCAAGCTGCTTTGTGTGGCGAACTAAAAAATCTTTTCCTTGATTTTTTTCAAATAGAGTATTTAGAGAAATCTTATATTCATATATAAAAGCTTTGAATAGTTTTGATAGTTCAAAATCACTACCGTTTTTTTCTATAATATCTTCAATTTGCAGTATTAAATCCACAGGAAATATCCTATATTTTTTTCTACTATTATAGTCTAATTCCTCAAATTGGATATAATCATTTTCGATTAAAAAATAAACAAAATTTGGAGAATAGTATGACAATAACCAAAAAAGTGACATTTATAGCAAAAAAAGATGGTGTCAAGAAGATGAAGGAGCTTTTAACCGCCATGGTTAAGCCAAGTAAAGCAGAAGATGGTTGTATATTTTATGATATTTTTCAGTGCATAGATAGACCTGAGAAGTTTTTTGCAGTTGAGACATGGAGAGATGAAGCCGCACTCGACGGACATAGAACATCAGATCACTATAAAATTTATAAAAATAATTATGAGCAGTATTGTGAGGATAAATACAGTGACGAGCTAGAGGTTTTGGGGTAAATTGGCCCTACACCCCCACCCCAGGGGTAATTGATCTGACTACACTTATTAGGACAAAGAATAGAAGCTATTCTTAGTTAAAATTACGAATAATAAGTGAGGGAAAAATGTCAAATAGCAAATACACCA
>NZ_JALNZY010000023.1 GCF_023229105.1 Sulfurimonas sp. | reverse complement strand
TCTAGCTTCGCATGAAGCTCATCCGTCATAGAGTTAAGATGCTCTGCTGCCGCTGCAATTTCTTCTACATTTCTTGCGTTATTAGAAGAGATTGTATTTATCTCTGAGACTTGAGAGACGATAAAATCGACATCTCTTCCCGTCTTCTCAAAGTCACTAACGGTTTTATCACTTGCTTTAACAGCATCTTTTACTATTGCAACACTTTCGTTTATTTTAACTTCAACCTCACTTGCATCCTCTGAGAGTTTTTGAATACCCTCTGAGTTAGAGTTCATCTGTGTGCTAACATCTACAATAGATTGGACTATAACATTGATAGTCGCATTTATCTCCGTAAGACTTTTTTGAGTTCTCTCTGCTAGTTTTCTTACTTCATCGGCAACAACGGCAAATCCGCGTCCATGCTCACCTGCGCGGGCTGCTTCTATTGCCGCATTTAGTGCAAGAAGGTTTGTTTGGTCTGCAATGTCTGAGATAATCTCGAGAACATTTTTTACCTCGTTTGCTTCACTTGAGAGTGTTTGCATTCTTTGTGAGAGTTCAACTTCAAGCTCAGCTGAGCCTTGTACTTTGTGTGTAAGTGCAACTATTTCATCTCTTGCGAGGTTAAGATTATCATTTGCTCTTAGTACCTCTTTTTTGCTTTTTTGGGCATCTTTTACTGCTTGAGCTATCTCATCTTTGATGCTGGTTGCTTTTTTAGTAGCTTCATCAATTACTAAAACAGATTTCTCCACATTTTCTCCAACACCCATTGCAGTGGTGGAGAGTTCATGAGAGATAGAAGCATTTTCGCTTGAGGATTGTTTTGAAGTCTCTATAAGGTCTCGTAGGGTACTTATGAGAGAGTTAAATCCGCTTGCCATTTGTGAGAGCTCAAGAGGAGCATCTTCATCGGCTTTAATAGTTAGATTATGGCTATTTCCAATGTTTATAAGTGTAACCTTAAAACGTTCTATCGGGTTGCTTACAGAAAATTTAATAAGATAGAGTATAATCAAAGCAAAAACTATAATGCCTACTATAAGCCCTGTTGTTAACATCGTAATGTTAAGGGATGCTTCTTTTATTTTTTCATCTATGACATTATGAATATGCTTGTAAAGTTCAAGCTCCACATCTCTAAGCATGTCTATAGAAGCTGTTACATGTGTAAACCAAACATCTGCATCAACTCCAAACTCTCCTCTCATCCCTTTTGCTTTTGCCACTTCTATCATCACAAATGTTTTTTCGACTGCTCCACCTTTAAAGGTATTTTTGTAAAAATCCAATAGCTCTTGTGATGCCAACATTTTAAACTGTTTAGTGTTTATAGTATAAGCATCAACTACCGCAGCAAAAGTAAAGTATCTATCTTGCAAAAAGTTGTCTTTGGTAAAAGCTCCATTCAAAGTTGCTCTTATCCTACCTAAATTCTCTTTCGCATAAGCTAGATGCGTATATGCTTGAGCTGTATTTCTACTATCTTTATCATCCATAAAAGATGGAACCCTAACCGCAGCCATTAACATAGTTTCTATATTTTTTGCATAGTATGAACCAATTTCTGATTCGTTAATGTTAAGAGAGTCTATAAAACTTCTTTTTTCAAAGAGTTTACTTAGACCGTTTAAAACAGAGATATTACCATTCGTTTGAGTGTAAATGGTTTTCATTTCATTTATTTTATTATCTACTTTACTTCTGATTTCAGAGAGTTTATCAGCGTTTTTACTTCCTCTTGAAGAAACAAATCCTACACTAAGTCCTCTTTCTATCTGTAAGCAGTGAATAACATTCGCTAAAGATACTACCTCTTGAATACGATGTTCTGTCAGAACTAAATTCTCTTTTATCCCCATGTCAAAGATTATTTTTCCTGTAGAGAGAGCAATGATAATCATTATTGGCACAAGTGCCAACACCATTAATCTTGCTTTAATACTTAAATTTTTCATAACTTTCTTCCTTCTTTATTTTGTAAATTAATAAGCAATTAATTTTTCTTGTGGTGCTGAAAAATAATATCCTTGGGAGTAGTCAATTCCCAACTCTTTTACTATCTTAAAAATTGCTTCATTTTCTACAAACTCCGCTATAGTTTGCATACCTAGTTTTTTAGAAAACTCTACAATTGTAGAGACTACTAAAAAAGCATTTTTGTCTGTATCAATGTTTTTTATAAGCGAGCCATCTATTTTTAAGTAGTCAGCTTTTATTTTTATAAGGTATTCAAAGTTGCTGTATCCTGTTCCAAAATCATCAATGGCTATCTTGCAACCATATCTTTTAACATCATCTATAAAGTTTATGACTGTTTGAAAATTTTCAATATATTCTGATTCAACTATCTCAAATACAACTTTTGAACCAATGTTATATTTTTCTAACATCATCAAAATATACTTAACAATCTCAGGCTCAAGTATGTCCACAATAGATAAATTAACGGAAAATTCAGCTTCTTTATCTTTAAACATTTCAAAAGATTGTGCAATTACGATTTTTGTAATATCAAAATACTTTTTTGTTTTTTTTGCTATATCTAAAAAGTAAAATGGAGAAATAATAGTGCTGTCTTCATCTATCATTCTAATGAGAGCTTCATACTTTTCAAACTTTAGGGTGGTATTATTTACAATGGGTTGATAAAAAGTGGTCATTTGATTGTTTTGCAGGGCTGTTACTAATTTTTTTGTACAGTTTATATTGTTTTCATATTTGCTGTTTAGACTGATTTCATCACTATAGACGATGAAGTCACTATTTTGTTGTTTTGCAATTTTAAGTGCCATATCTGCTTTAGGTAAAAGATGACTTTTGTCTTCAAAAGCGATGCCGCAACTGCAAGAGAGTATAATTTTTTCGTTTTTAATAGTTAGATCTTCTTTGATTAGTAGTAAAACATCTCTGCATTTATAGATAAAAAGATCTTTTTCATACTCCGTTGCAAGAAGAGCAAACTCATCTCCTTGAAGTCTGTAAAAAGAGAGCCTCTTATCTCTTGAGATAAAGTTATAGATTTTATCTGCTACGGATTTTATAACGCTATCTCCAAATGAATGCCCATAAAAGTCGTTTAGCTCTCTAAAGTTATCTATGTTAAAAAGAGCAATTGAGAGGTTGTGTTTCTCATCAATATCTTTGTTTAATTTATATCTGTTCGCATAGTTTGTAAGCGTATCTGTGTTGGCGATACTCTCAAATATAAGTCTTTGTTCTATAATCTGAGTAATATCTGTTCGTATCGCAATAAACTCTATAACATTATCATTTGCATCTAAAATGGGTTTTATAAATGTCTTTGCCCAATAAGCAGTGCCGTCTTTTTTAAGATTTTTGATATCGCCTACCCAGGGCTGTTTTAAGTGTTTAATCGTTTGCCATAAATCTGCAAAAATTTCTTTAGGCATATCTGGGTGTTTTATAATATTGTGAGGCTTACCTAAGAGTTCACTCTCTGCATAGCCGTTGATTTTGCAAAATTTTTCATTTACATAGGTTATGATGCCATCTTTGTCGGTTTTTGAAACTATCGCACTCTCATCAACTGCTGATTTGTACTGTTGCAGAAGAGATGTTGATTTTGAGAGATTTGACTCAAGGAAGTTTGTGGAAGTTAATATTTCTCTTATGATTGTAATTGCTTGAAAAATAAGTGCTATTATGCTGATGATTAAAAAAGTAAGAACTAAAATCATCTCATGAAAATTCGATTTTTGTTTTTTTTCTAATAGGTTTATAACATTGATAAACAGCACATTTTCTACTTTTTTTAAAGTGTCTATAGTATGTGTAACTTTTTCAAACCATACATGAGAGAGATTCTCAAATTTTAAGTTTTCTTTGTTGTTCAATACAAAATTAATAATCTCAAAAGTTTCTTTATTTTTTTCATCGTTTAGAGATTTTTTATAAAAATAAAAAAAATCATCATAATCAGACAGAATATTTTCAAATCTCTTTTGAGCAATATGATATGTTTTTAAAAATTCGCTCAATCTTGCAAAATCATCGTCTTGAAACTCTTTTTTTATGAAAGATTTATTGAGAACGGCTCTTGTTTTTCCAAGTGACTCTTTCATGAGAATAAGATGTGTATAGGCTTGTATATAGTTTCTGTTTTGAAGATCGTTCATAGAGTTTGGAATAGTGTTTATGATATCAACAAGCATGGAGATTGTCAAAGAGTAAAACTCTTCAATTTCGTTGATTGTAAGGCTGTTTATATCTAAAGAATTTCTTTCCTTTTTAAGTCGATTTAAGAGAGCTTTATTGTTGTCTATAGTGCTGTTTTTTAGTAGTACGTCTAACTCTTTTTTTATGGAAGTAAGTTTCTCTTTTTTACTGCTCATCTCATCTGCTGCTAGCTCTGTGTTAATAGCTCTCTCGAGTTGTAGTAAGTGAATAAATTTTGAGATTGTTACCGCGTTGTCTATGTGCTTTCTTGTAAGTTCAAGATTTTGTTTTTTTTTAAATATCTCCACAAAAATCATAGTCGAAAGTATAAAAATGACAATCATGGGAAGTGTAGACAAAATAAAAAGTTTTGACTTAAGATTTAGATTATGCATTTCCTGCCTAATTTATCCTATAGGATAAAGATTTTGATATTTTATATCTATATATTTAAGATAATATTAAAAATAAAATTAATATTGAAAATTAATATTAAATTAAAAAATAATATTAAAATTATAAATAAGGTTAATAATGTCAGATATTGATTTTTCAAACGTTTCAAAAGAAGATGTATATGAGTTTTACAAGGACATTTCTCTAAAAGTTAGATATTATAGAGAAAATAAAAATATGACACAATTGGAATTAGCCTTAGAAATCGGGATAAATTCTGTTGCTTTTTATTCAAACTGTGAAAACAGTAAAAATGGCAAGCACTTTAACTTGGAGCATCTTTACAAAATAGCAAAAGCTTTGGATATGAATATTAAAGATTTTTTGTAGCTATCTCAAAGCACTTTTGCGTGTTAGGTATAACATCTGCTCCTAAGCATCATGGTAAAGGAGGAGGGGGGGATGTTACTTAAACCAGCTTTTCATCTTCTCGATAGCGGAGTCTAAAACGCTCTCATGCGGTTTTGACTCTATTCCAAACGACTCTTGAAGTTTGCTAAGAAGTTCATGCTGCTCGTCACTTAACTTTTTAGGGTATGTGATGTTTACTTGTGCAATCAAATCTCCCTTGCCGTGTCCGTGAACGTCATCTACCCCTTCTCCTTTAAACAAAAACTGCTGCTTGTCTTTTGTGCCTACATCGAGTTTTAGCTCCAACTCTCCAGTTAGTGAGGGGATAGAGAGACTCTCGCCAGAAACTGCTTGTGTGAAAAATACCGGAATGGCAATATATACGTCATTTCCTTCTCTTTGAAAATGCTTATCTGGTTTTACGCTAAAAGTGACATATAAGTCGCCTCTTGTGCCACGTTTGCCTATATTTCCCTTTCCTGAAACCCTAAGACGGTTTCCATCATCTATTCCCTTTGGAACATTAATGGTCACACTTCCTCTCTCTTCTTGGTAGCCTTTGCCCGCACAATCCTTACAAGGTGATGATGGTGCAGAACCGCTTCCTTGACATACGGGGCAGGTTTGAGAGAATGTCATAAAGCCCTGTTTCATAAAAACTTGACCTTGCCCTCTACATTGAGAACAAGTGGAGAGCTTGCCATCTTTTGCACCCGTGCCTTTGCAGCTGTTGCAAGAGTTTTTATATTTGAATTCTACATCTTTTTCGCATCCAAATACCGCTTCGTTGAAGCTGATAGTCATGTCAACATTCATATCAAGCGGGTATTTCTCCATATCGGCAGGATTTTGGCGGCGGCGAGAAGTTCCTCCAAAGCCGTTAAACATATCTTCAAAAATTGAGCCTAAGTCGTCAAATCCTGCTGATGAGCGTCTTCTGCCGCCACCCATGCTAGAGAGACCCTCTTTCCCATACCTATCATAGATACTTCTTTGCTTATCGTCGCTTAGACATTGATAGGCTTCGTTACATAATTTAAATTTGTGTTCGGCATCATTGTTACCCGGATTTTTATCTGGATGATAAACCTTTGCCATCTTTCTGTAAGCTTTTTTAATTGTAGTTTGATCCGCATCTCTAGAGACTTCTAATATTTCGTAATAGCTTAAATCCTGCATATTATTTTAATATCCTAACATTTAAAATTTTTGCAATTATAGCGTTTTAAATTTAATCTATGTATAATCATCTTTATGAAACATTTTGTACCCTACTTAAGCGCAATTTTACTCTTTGTCGGTTGTTCAAAACAGCCTTCTATAACCTTTTCAAATATGTCTGAGACGCATCTTCTAAAGAGCGATTTTAGTGAGCTTCCAAATTGGCAGCAAGAGGATTATACAAACGCTCTAGAATCATTTACGCAGAGCTGCAAAACGGCTAAAACAAGAGAGATTTACAAGGATTTATGCATGCGTTCGGCTGATGCTACAGATGCAAAGGAGTTTTTAACTAGCTACTTTACTCCCTATAAAATCAGCTTACCAAATGACGATAAGGATGGACTTTTAACGGGTTATTATGAGCCAGAAATCAAAGGCTCTTTAACCAAAAAAGAGCCCTATGTCTACCCAGTATATACTACACCCAAAGATTTGGTTGTTATTGATTTATCGCAGCAGTATCCAGAGCTTAAAAACTATAGATTAAGAGGCAGGGTGGTTGGAAATAGAGTTGTTCCCTATTATGATAGAAAAAATGTAAATATAACTCCGATTGATAGTGAGGTTTTATGTTATACCGATTCAAAAATAGACCTCTTTTTTTTAGAAGTTCAAGGTTCTGGCAGAGTAACGCTTGATGATGGCAGTACAATTTTTGTCGGATATGATAACCAAAACGGATATCAATACAGCTCAATCGGAAAGTACCTTGTAAGCATCAGTGAAATACCCTTGGAGAAAATATCGCTTCAGAGCATAAAAGCATGGTTGGAGCAAAATCCATCAAGAATCGATGAGGTGCTTAACTATAATAAGTCGATGGTTTTTTTCAGACAAAAAGATAAACCAGCAAGCGGTTCGCTTGGGGTAGTTCTTACTCCAAAACGCTCTATAGCAGTAGATAGAAGATATATTCCGCTAGGAAGTATGCTCTACTTGAGTGCTAAAACAGAGGCAGTTGATTTTAACCATGTTGTTATGGCACAAGATACTGGCGGAGCGATAAAGGGAACTCTTAGAGCCGATATATTTATGGGCTATGGCGAGGAAGCAAAGGAGATAGCCGGGGAATTAAAAGCGCCCCTAAAACTCTGGATACTTTTGCCAAAAGAGAGCTCTTGATGAATGGTTCTTTAGAGAAATTTAACAAACTAGTAGGTGTTTTGCAAGAGCTTCCGACTATCGGGAAAAAATCGGCAACAAGACTTGCTTATCATATGCTTATAAAAGACAGCTTTGTGGGGATGAAGATTTCTCATGCTATCGAGGAGGCTTTGGGGAGTCTGAAGCAGTGTAGCTCCTGCGGCGGAATGAGTGAGGATGAACTCTGTTTTATCTGTTGTGATGAGAGCAGAGACAAGGCGCTTTTATGTATAGTTGAAAATGCAAAAGATATACTTATTTTGGAAGAGAATGCTCTTTTTGGTGGCAGATACTTTGTTTTAGAATCATTGGCAGAGCTCAACTTTTCAAATCTAGAGAAATTAGTGGGTTCTGGAGTAAAAGAGATAGTTTTTGCCCTAACGCCATCTATCGCAAATGATGCAGTTATGTTATATATTGAAGATAAATTAAGTGATTTTGATATAAACTACTCAAAAATTGCTCAGGGTGTTCCAACGGGAGTAAGTTTAGAAAATATAGATATTTTGTCTTTGACTAGGGCATTGACGGATAGAGTAAAGGTGTGATTTGAGAATTGTCTGTTTAGTTCTTGTTTTCACTTTTGTATTAACAGGCTGTAGTTCAAAAATGATTGAACAGCCTAGCCAAAGCACTTCACAAAAAGAGAAACAAAACAGTAAGTATGATGACGAACTAGAGGGTTTTGGGGATGAGTTTGAAGTAGAAGAGTTGTGCGACCCTTTTAACGGTTATAATAGGGCTATGACAATCTTCAATGATAGATTGTATGAATATGTGCTTAAGCCGGTCGCAAAGGGTTATAAATATGTGCTACATGTAGAGGCAAGAGAGAGTATTAGAAATTTTTTTAATAATCTTTATTTTCCTATGAGATTTGTAAACAATACCTTGCAGGGGAAATTTTACTATGCTTCTGAGGAGACAGGAAGGTTTGTTATAAACACTACAATAGGCATTTTAGGACTTTTTGACCCTGCTAAAGTACATTTTAATCTTGATGCACATGATGAAGATTTCGGGCAGACTTTGGGATTTTACGGGGTAGGAAGCGGTCCGCATATAGTTTTACCGCTTTTCGGACCTTCAAATCTAAGAGATTTTATAAGTTTATATCCTGATGCACTGTTAAGTCCGATTGACTATGCAGAGAGAAGTTACTGGTCTCTGACGGATACCTGGCCGGAGTATTTGGGTGTAAAAGCATTTGAAAAGGTAAATTATATATCTTTAGACATGGACAAATATGAGAAGATGAAGCGAGATGCTGTAGATTTGTATCCATATTTTAGGGATATTTATGAGCAGTATAGAAAAAAACAGATTGAGGAGTAAGAGTGAAGCATATCTATAAAAAAATCTTAGCATTGTGTGTAATGATGCTTTTTGTGCAAAATTTGGCGGCGGATGAGCAGAGTGATTTAAAAAATCGTTTTTTAGACAAAATAAATGAAGTCATTTTAATAGTTGAAAATAAAAAACTCTCCAAAGATGATAGGAACCACAATATCGTAAAGTCTTTGACTCCTATGTTTGATTTTGAGCTTATGGCAAAACTTAGCCTTGGCAACACCTGGAAAGAGCTCTCTAAGGAGAATGCAAATAGATTTGTAGATTTGTATGTAGAGAGGATGAAACACTCCTACTCTGCAAAAATTGATGCGTATGAGAATGAGAAGGTTGAAGTTAAAAAGATAGAGCAGCCTCAAGCAAATAGAATAGCTATCATAACAGACCTTGTAAGCAAGGAAGATACGCTTGATATCGTCTATAAATATCATAAGCCAAATAGTAAAGAAGCGGGTAAAGATGAGTGGCTGATTTATGATGTGGAGATTTTAGGTATCAGTATTTTAAAAACAGATAGAGCGCAATTTAAAGAGTTTTTGCGTACTAAGAGCATTATAGACCTTATGGATGCTTTGGCTAAGCAGTCATAGATAATAATGCTAAAAAATTTATATCAAGAGTACATTTTAAAATATCCTAAACTTATTCTCTTTTTTATGGCTTCTTTTGTGGTTGTAATGGCTCTTTTTTCATTAAAACTAGAGATTGATGCAAGTGCAGAGACACTGCTGCTTGAAGATGATAAAGATTTAGAGTACACACGAGATGTTTTAAAACGCTTCGAAGCATCAAATTTTCTAGTAGTTACCTATAGTACGGAAGATGATCTACTTAGTGATGAAAATATCAACAATATAGAGAACTTAAGCGCACAGATAGAAACTATTGAGATAGTTGAGAGTATAAACTCAATAGTAAACGTACCACTTTTACAATCTCCGCCTGTACCGCTAAAAGAGCTGCTAAAAGATATACCTACACTGAAATCTCCAAACATAGACAAAAATCTGGTAAAAGAGGAGTTTTTAAACAGTGCCGTATATAAGAAAAATCTCGTAAGCGAAGACTTTAAAACTACAGCACTAATGGTAAATCTAAAAAGGGATGAAAAATATTTCAGCCTAATAGACGACAGAGACAGCTATATAAAACTTAAAAAGCAAAAAGAGCTAACTAAAGATGAGAAGCAAGAGTATAAAAAGGCGCAGATAAAGCTAAAAGAGTATAGGGATATCTTAAGGCAAGAGAATCATGAAACAATAGTTAAGCTAAGGGGTATTTTAAAAAAGTTTGAATATGAACATACAAAAATCAAGCTGCATTTAGGCGGGGTAGAGATGATTGCCGATGATATGGTCGAGTTTGTCAAGTATGATTTAGAAACATTTGGATTTTTGATTATCGGGCTTTTAGTAGCCATTTTATATATACTTCTTAAAAATGTACAGTGGGTTGTAATAGCTCTGTTTATATGTGCTACTTCACTTATTATTACAAGCGGCTTATTGGGGCTTTTTGGCTGGGAGATTACCGTGGTTTCCTCAAACTATATCTCCTTGCAACTTATTATGAACATGTCTCTTGTTGTGCATCTTATCATCAGGTATAAAGAGCTATATGATGAAAATCATGAGGAGTCTCAATATAATCTTGTACTAAACACTGTAGTCTCTATGGCTAAGCCTTCATTTTTTGTGGTTATTACAACCATTGCAGGATTTAGCTCCTTAGTTTTTAGCAATATTCTTCCTGTAATAAACTTTGGATGGATGATGAGTACGGGGATTACAGTCTCCTTGCTTATAACATTTATCCTCTTTCCTATTATTTTGCTTCTTTTTGAAAAAAAGGAGTCTTTTAGTTATGTAAAAGAGAAAACACCTTTTACTTCCAAGGTGGCATATGTTGCACAAAACTATAAGAAGACAATTTTGCTCTCGGCTATTTTAGCAGTAGTATTCTCTATCTCCGGGGCATATAAGCTAAGAGTTGAAAACAGCTTTATCGACTACTTTAAAGATGATACAGAGATATACAAAGGGATGGCTCTAATCGATAAAAAACTAGGAGGAACCACTCCTCTTGATATAGTTTTGACGTTCAAAGAGAGTAGTGATAAGGTTAAAACTATAAGTGTGGCAGAGGTAAAAGAGGATTTGGAGCTTGACTCCTTTGCAGATGAGTTTGAGGAGAAAGAAGAAGATAGAGAAACTTACTGGTTTACTTTGGAGAAGATGCATAAAATAAAAAAGGTGCATGATTATCTGGAATCACTTGATGCCGTAGGAAAAGTTCTATCTCTTGCAACAGCGGGAGAGATACTTAAAGTCTTAAATAACAACAAAGAGGCTGATGGACTTATGCTGGCTCTTATGTATAAAGAGTTGCCGCAGAGTTATAAAAAAATAATACTTTCTCCCTATGTAGATATAGAGAATAATCAAGTGAGAATAAACACGAGAATAATAGACTCGCTGCCAAATCTTCAAAGAGATATGCTTATCAAAAAAATAAACATGGATTTAAAAAATATCTTAAACCCAGAGTATGAAGAGCATAGGCTTTCAAATCTTTTAGTTATGTATAATAATATGCTTCAGTCTCTTTTTGATTCACAGATTAAAACTATAGGAGTCGTTGTTCTTATACTTTTTTTAATGTTTCTAGCACTTTTTAGAAGCTTGAAAATCGCCGTAATAGCAATAATTGCAAATGTCATTCCCGTAAGTGTTGTTTTTGGCTTTATGGGCTGGATGAACATACCGCTTGATATGATGACCATAACAATAGCAGCCATAAGTTTAGGTATAGCCGTAGATGATACTATACACTATATTTATAGGTACTCTTTGCTTTACAGACAGACAAATAATGCAGTGAAATCTATGTATGATTCACATGCAAGTATAGGCACGGCGATGTTTTATACATCTACTATTATAATGGTTGGATTCTCTATTTTGGTTTTATCTAACTTTTTTCCAACAATTTATTTTGGGCTTTTGACAATGATTGCCATGTTTATGGCGATTATTGCAGACCTCTTGCTGCTTCCTGTTTTGCTTTTATTGTTTGGTATCTAAAAACTTATATATCACATTTTTAAATTTTGATGTACAATTTGTTTTGTTTTATTTTATGAGGAAGTACCTTGAAATATATTCTTTTTTCGTTGCTCTTTGCGTCACTTCTTCAAATTTTTTTATGGCTAAGTAGCGATAAAAAATTTATCACGCCTCCTGATGCTGATAACATCATAGAGTCTATCTCCTATGCTCCTTACAAAAGAAAAAATGAGAAGGAGATGCTTAGTGATGAAGAGGTTCTTAAGGATTTAATTCTCCTAAAAAAATTTACAAATAGGGTACGTCTCTACTCTGCCGAGGATTCACAAAAAGTTATGCCTCTTGTCAAAGAACTCGGTATGCAAGCGCATTTAGGCATATGGCTTAGCCCCGATGAAGAGGATAATGAAAAAGAGATAGTATTGGCTAAAAAGCTCATTGTGAAATATTATGAGAGCCTATCATCTGTTATTGTAGGAAATGAGGTGCTGCTTCGTAAGGATTTATCAACTGAAGAACTTATAGCGCATATCAGAGATATTAAAAGATTTGTTTATCTTCTTTTTAACGATAAGAGGCAAGCGCAAGAAAAAGCTATAAAAGATGAGATTGCTACAATTAAAAACAAAAGAGCAAGAGCGATAAAAGAAAAAGAGCTAAAAGAAGAGCTTGCAAAACAAAAAGAGTATTTAGTACCTGTTACAACGGCAGAGATTTGGAATACTTGGCTACTTTATCCAGAACTAGCGCAAGAAGTTGACACGCTAAGCATCCATATTCTTCCTTATTGGGAAAAAATAAAAGCTGAGAATTTTGAGCCGTTTTTTAAAGAAATTTATAACAAAATAAAAGAGACATATAAAAACAAACCTATCATAATAGGCGAATTCGGTTGGCCGAGCCAAGGATATAACAACAAAGGCTCTGTGGCAAGTGCTCAAAATCAAGCAACTGTAATTAGAAGATTTTTAGGATTAGCAAAGCAAGAGGGTTTTAGCTATAACCTCCTTGAAGCGTTTGATCAGCCATGGAAAGGCGCTGATGAGGGAAGTGTCGGGCAGTATTGGGGTATCTTTGATGCAAATCGTCATCAAAAATTCGAGATGAAGGGAGAGGTTCTTGTAGAGCCGTATTGGATTA
Organism: Sulfurimonas sp.; assembly: GCF_023229105.1. Lineage (GTDB taxonomy): Bacteria > Campylobacterota > Campylobacteria > Campylobacterales > Sulfurimonadaceae > Sulfurimonas. Next base: position 14,015 of record NZ_JALNZY010000023.1, on the reverse strand, counting down.
TGCAGATGGTTGCGGCTGCTATTATCGGGGCGATTTTAACTTTTTTTGGTCTTAGAAACCAAAATATCAATTTTTTACACGCTTTTACTTATGGTCTTGCTGCACAGGGAATCTCCTTTGGTATCGTAATGTCCGCAGTTTACCCTTTTGTCCACTACATGAACTTTGGCACATGGATTATGTGGGGAATGGGTTCGATTTTAATGCTGCCGCTTACGCTTATAACTCTTGCAAAAGCAAATGAGCTCTTTAAATGCACAATCGGAAAACCGCCAGAGAGGCTTATTGCGCTTGATTTAAAGTCTGAGCATGTTCCTTTTGTCAGCATCCATGTGCCTGCATACAAGGAGCAACCCGCTGTTTTACAGCAGACGCTAGAAGCGCTCTCAAAGTTAACATATACCAACTATGAAGTTCTTGTAATTATCAACAATACCCCTGAGGAGTATTATAAAGCGCCCATAAAAGCTTTATGCGAAGAACTTGGAGAGAGATTTGTCTATCTTGACATTGAGTGCAGCGGTTTTAAGGCGGGAGCACTAAACAAGGCGTTAGAGTTTACAAGTCCTAAATGTGAGATTTTAGCAGTTATAGATGCAGACTATGTCATAAAACCAAATTGGCTTGTTGATTTGGTTCCGATTTTTGATGATGAAAAAGTGGCTCTAGTTCAAGCCCCGCAAGACCACAGAGATGCAAATGAGTCACTTATAAAAACTGCCATGAACGCGGAATATGCAGGTTTTTTTGATATCGGCATGGTTGAGCGTAACGAAGAAAATGCCATTGTTGCGCACGGAACTATGCTGATGCTGCGTAAAAGCACTTTTGATGAAGTAGGGCAGTGGAACACCGATACCATTGTAGAAGATAGCGAACTAGGACTTAGACTCTTTGAAGCGGGTTATATTGGACACTATACAAATCGAAGATATGGACATGGTTTGCTTCCCGATACTATGGAAGCCTTTAAAAATCAGCGTCATCGCTGGGCATACGGGGCTGTACAGATTCTCAAAAAACACTGGAAACATTTTAAGCCCTCATCAAAAACGCTCACTCGTGCCCAAAAACATCACTTTGTTACCGGGTGGTTTTTTTGGCTCTCAGATGCACTCGGAACGGTTACCTCAATACTTAACATTATCTGGGTTCCCGTTATAATTTTTGTCGGCGTAACGATTCCTACAATTGCGCTAACAGTCCCTATTTTAACAGCCTTTTTAGTAAATGTCATTCATTCGTTTGTGCTTTATAGAACAAGGGTGAGGGCAAATCTGCATCACTCTCTTTTGGGCGCAATCGCTGCTATGAGTCTGCAACTCACCATTTTTAAAGCAGTGTATGACGGTTTTGTAAAAGATAGTTTGCCGTTTAAGAGAACGGAAAAAGGGGGCAACAGTAAAAAAAGCGTAAGCAGCCCCGTAAAATATGAGATAATCTTAGCATCACTTCTTTTAGGCTCGTTTGCAGCGCTTATCATAACTAACAAGCAGGGCATTGTAGAGGTTTATATCTTTAGTGCAACTATTTTTATCCAAAGTATTCCCTATGTTTCGGCGATTGTTCTTAGAGTGATTGAGAAGAGTTCTTATAAAAAGGTTATTTAGATTAATTAGCATCTTTTAAATCAAAAGAATATACAATGAAGACATATTAAAAAAAAGAGGAACCATTATGAGACTCTTAATTATCGGTGGTGGTATAGCCGCGGTCTTTTTTGCAAACAACATCAAAAAAGCGAATAGCTCGGTAGATGTTACTATACTTAGCGAGGAGAAACATGAGCCTTATGACAGAATCCATCTCTGTCGTTTGGTTGATGAGAGCGCTACTATAGGGGAGATATCCCTGCCTTTAGATCCAAGTGTTCATCTGGAGTTAAATCAAAAAATCATCAAAATCGACAAACAAAGCAGAAGAGTTTACTCAAAAGACGCGATGTTTGGTTATGACAAACTTATCATCGCTACAGGCTCCTTGCCAAACGCTCCTAGCTACATAAAGGGTGTTAAAAATGCAGCTGTTTTTAGAAGTGCAGATGATTGTGAACTTATCAAAGATGGAGTCAAAGAGAGAGAGGTTGTTCTTGTCGGCGGAGGTCCAATAGGACTTGAGCTTCTTGAGACACTAAGTAAAATGCCTGAAATTAAAAAGATTTTTCTGCTTATCCGCTCAAACTTTTTGTATGATAAAAATCTCTCAAGTGAAGCTATGAAAATTATAGAGCAGAGTTACACAAAAGAAAAAAAAGTAGAGATCTGTTTTGAGGATGAGATACTAGATACTGTTATTGAAAATGCAGAGATAAAACTTTTAAAAACCAAAGAAAAAGAGATAAAAAATCCATTTCTCATCTTTGGAATAGGAATCAGACCCAATATCGAGAGTTTTAGGGAAGATTTAGCATGCAACAGAGGGATTTTGACAAATACTTTTATGCAGAGCGAGGATGAGAATATTTATGCTATTGGTGAGTGCTCAGAAGTTGAAAAGTTTGCTTTTGTAGCGGGACATGTAGAGGCGTGTACGCAGCAAGCAAGGAGTGCCATTTCACATATTTTACAAAATGAGCCGCAAGAGTTCGAACCAAAAACAACTATAGATATGTTAAAGGTTGGCGAGTTTACTTTAGTTGATGCCAGGTCGCCTAAGTTTGGCAAGGAGTATGAAAAAGTAGTTATAAGCAAAGAGAACTCGGTAGATGAATATTTTTTAAAGAACCGCAAAGTTTTAAGATACATAGGTATTAACTCAAATGTCGATGTCTGTTATATTCAAAATCTTATACAAAGTGCTAAAGCGATTGAGTTAGATGCGCTTTATAGAGCCGCTAAGATTGGCAAAAGAGGGAAGCTAGTTTGTGGCTGCACAGGTGCTTACTATAATGATTTGGTTGAAATCGTAGCGCAAAATGGGGTAAACTCTTTTGCTGATTTGGCAGAGTTTTCACAAGCAGGCAGAGTTTGCGGCAAATGCAGAGGTGAGGTTGTTAAAATCATAAAGGAGTCGCAGCATCTAATAGATGCAAGCGTCGTAAAAAAAAGCCCTAAAGATAAAGAGCTTGAAAAAAAGCTTCAAGAGGCAAAAAAAAGAGTTGCAAAGTTTAACAAGGAGCATCCTCATAACACTCTTGATGAGAATAATCTTGATGCTGCTTTAGAGAGTATGGATATCGCAAAAGATGAGGTAAACAGATGGGTAAGCATGGTTACTGCAAACATGCAGCTGCATCCAAAGTTTGAAGATATTGTTGCAAAAGGGGTAAAGAGTCTAAATAAAATCCCGATTATCTGGCTCGAACTGGCAGATTGTAGCGGTAACTCCGAAGCATTTATAAAATCTGCCAATCCTGCTATTGAAGATCTTATCTTTGATTATATTTCACTTGATTATCATGAGTTGTTGATGAGTGCGAGCGGCGATGAGAGTGAGAGTCTCTTGGAGGAGATAATCAAAAATCAAAAGGGCGAGTATATACTTATGGTTGAGGGTGCAGTACCGCTTGGTTTGGATGGAAAGTATCTAAGAATGGGCTCAAAAGGTGAGACTGGCATAGAATTGTTGAAGCGCTGTGCAAAAGATGCCGCATTTGTTATAGCTGTAGGAAGTTGCGCTTTTGATGGAGGCGTAGTTGCCGCTGCTCCAAATCCCACAGGTGCTATTGGAGTCTCTGAGGCGCTAAAGCGAGAGGATATTATAAACATCTCAGGATGTCCTACAAATCCTGTAAATATTGTCGGTACGCTTCTTTACTATATGATGTTTGAAGAGATGCCGCCATTAGATAAATTCAACAGACCTTTATGGGCGTATGAGGGCAGGGTGCATGACAACTGCGAACGACGCGGGCACTTTGAGCTTGGAGAGTTTGTTGAGGAGTGGGGAGATGAGGGTGCAAAAAAAGGGTGGTGTCTTTTTAAGATGGGCTGCAAGGGTCCATACGCATATGTAAACTGCCCGACTATGAAGTTTAACAAAGGCACGAGCTGGCCTGTTCAAGCAGGTCACGGATGCATGGCATGTACCGAAAAAGGCTTTTTTGACAAGTTTGCAAATGAGAGGGTTTATAAAGGAGATAGAGAATGAAAAAGATAGTCATTGACCCTATAACAAGGATAGAGGGGCACTTAAGGGTCGAGGTTGAGGTCGATGAAGAGGGAGTGGTACAAGAGGCGTATGCAAGCGGACAGCTTTTTCGCGGGATAGAGATTATTCTAAAAAACCGAGACCCACGAGATGCCGGGCTTTTAGCAGGGAGAATCTGCGGAGTATGTACAAACTCACATTTTCGTGCAGCAATTAGCTCCGTTGAAGATGCTTATGATATCAAACCGCCGGATAATGCACGAATCATAAGAGATTTAATGGCTATGGCACTATTTATACAAGACCATGTCGTGCACTTTTATCATCTGCACTCCTTGGATTTTGTTGATGTTACAAGTGCGCTTAAAGCGGATGCCGCGCTTACTTCTTTACAGGCGCTAAAATACTCTAAAAATCCTTATAGAAATTCAGCCACGCACTACACCGAGGTGCTGGCAAAACTTCAAAATTTTGTAAAAGCGGGAAAGCTTGGGCCTTTTGCAAACGGCTACTGGGGACATAGCGCTTATAAGTTAACCCCTGAGCAAAATCTCATCATTATCTCTCACTATCTTGAAGCGCTAAAGTTTCAAACTAATATAAGCAAAGCGGTGGCGATATTTGGCGGTAAAACGCCCCATCCGCAAAGCATTGTTGTAGGAGGAGTGACAAGCGTAGCCGATATGCTAAACCCGCAAAGACTCAATGACTATATCTTTAGCATCAAGGAGGCAAAGGAGTTTGTAGAGCGTGCTTATCTTAGCGATATGAAACTGCTTGCAACAGCTTATAGGAATGAGATAAAAGAGGGCTTAGGCAGAGCCAACGGCAATTTTTTAGCCGTCGGCGGTTATGCGTTTGATGAGGAGCAAAAACTCTTCTCAAGCGGAGTAATATATGGACATGATTTCTCTAAAATAGAGGAGTTTGATGAGAGTAAAATCAGCGAGGAGATAGACCGTGCATGGTATAGCGGCGATAGCATCGACAATGAGATTTGCTATACCGACTTAAACGAGGATGGCACGCTTAAGACCGCAAAAAGCAGTGATAAATACTCATGGATAAAGGCTCCGCGATATGATGCAAAGAGTATGGAGAGCGGGCCGCTTGCGAGAGTTTTAGTAAGTTATCTCAAAGGAAATAAACTTATAAAACCTTTTGTAGATGAATTTTTGCAGGATACTAATTTAGAGCTGATGGATCTCTCAAGCACCGTGGGGCGAAATGCTGCAAGAGCGATAGAGAGTCTATACGTATGCGAATATATCTTTAAGCTTGTCTCAAGGCTTTTGCAAAATATCAAATATTACAACACGGATACTTGGACAAAATATGATTTTGAAAAACTGCCAAAAAGTGCAAAAGGTAGAGCCTTTTTTGAGGTTCCGCGTGGTGTTTTATCTCATCATATAAGCATAAAAGAGCAAAAGATACAAAACTACTCAGTAATAGCTCCGACAACATGGAATGCTTCGCCAAAAGATAAAGAGGGCAAAAGAGGAGCGTATGAGGAAGCGCTCCTTGGCATCAAGATACAAGATGTGACAAAACCACTTGAGGTGCTTAGGGTTATACACTCATTTGACCCGTGTCTGGCATGTGCGGTACATGTTATAGAGACAAAAGGCAAAGAGCTCGGTATGTACAAGATAAAAACTCTGTGAAAAAAGTTGCAGTTATAGGTATCGGAAATCTGCTTTTTTGTGATGATGGTATAGGTGTAATTGCGGCTGAGTATTTGAGGCAAAATTTTACCTTTGAGCCTAAGGTGGATATAGTCGAGGGTGGAACTTTGGGTTTTGGACTATATGAGTATTTTACGGAGTATGAGAATGTTTTGATACTAGATACGCTCTCTATAGATGCTGATGCGGGGGAGATTTACAAGATTCCCTCAAAGGAGCTGCTCGGATTAGGCGGCTACAAGAAAACGGCACATGAGGTTGAGGTTGTACAGATGCTAGAGATATGCGAACTGCATGAGACAAAAGCAGAAGTTACGCTCATCACAATCGTAGCAAAAGATCTAAAAAGCACCAAAATAGGACTTAGTAAAGTTTTGCAAAACAGATTTGAGCTATTTATAAAAACGGTTATAGATACGCTTGAAGACTTAAGTATAAAGGCTGTTAAAAAAAGCGATTTTAGTGTTGATGCTGCGATAAAAGAGCTAGTAAGTTGAGCTTGCTCTAAATGGTTGAATCTTACTGTTTTGCGGTGTTTAAACAAGTAAAACTTAAGGAGTAGATAATATCTTTGGATGTATAATGAAGTGATATTGTAAGAAAAAAAATAGTAGTCTTACAAAATAAAGTTTGAGGAATATTTATGAATTTTTATTTTCCCGCGGCGAGACTTTTTGCCGTTTTTGCTCTTGCTATTTTATTATATGGTTTTATTATCCCCTCTGTCGGTTTTCATGGAACATTAGAGCGTATACAAGATGATAAAGTTGAGGATATTCCCTCATATGTTTATCCTCTTTGGAATTTTTATCAAAAGGGTAGATATTTTGGTGTAAATAGTCCAAAAGAAGCAAAACATAATTTGAAAAAAATGATTGAATTTTCTGAGGAGATTGGTGTTGCTTCTATGCCTGTATGGAATTTTTCCCTAGAAGCACCAAATTATCCAAAGGAGGCTTTTCCAAAAGGGCTTCCGGTATATATACATTTTGATGGACTCAGCGGAGAAGTTCATGAGATGAATACAATCAACCATTATGTAGGGATGCCTTCTATGCAAAGCGGCGGTCCTTATGAGAGAGCACTTGCTCCTTATGCGCTTATTTTGCTTGCTTTGTTCTTTGTGCTTTTTATTTTTTATAATAATAAATGGATAAATAGGTTGATGTTTATCCCTATGGCGCTTCCCTTTATTTTTATAGGTTTTTATGCTTACTGGCTTCACTGGTTTGGACATAATCTCTATAGAGGTGCTATTACAATAGATCCGTTTATGCCTGTTTTATTAGGAGATGGAAAAGTAGCACAATTTACTACACATGCTTATCCAGTTATTGGTTTTTGGGTACTTGTGGCTATTAGTATCTTCTCTTTTATTGCTTGGTGGCTAAAAAAAAGAGCATTAAAAGAGCAGCCGATAAACAAAGCAACTCCTGTGCATCATATCTTAATGTTATTTTTCTTGTTGATAGCGGTGGCAGGAATTGCTTATTTGGTTAAAACAGATAAAGAGGTAAACAAGTTGGAAAAACTTGCCAAACTCTCTTACGCACCTAAAGTAGAAACTCCGACAAAAACAGAGATATTAGAATCCTCAGAAATAGACAAACAAGAGATGCTAAAAGAGAGAGATGAGCAGAGAAAAGAGCAAGAGTTAAAGATAAAAGCTTTAGAAGATAGAGCTGGATCTATTGGAAAATTTAAAGTCACTAAGTTGTATAAAAGTAATTGTGCTCCATGTCATGGGGCAAGTGGAGAAGGTAATTTTGGGGCGAAACTTATCGGGCTAAGCGAAGAGTATTTATTGAAAAAACTGCTTGCGTATAAAACAAATGAAGATGCAATTCATATAGAAATTGTCGAATCTCTCTCAGAAGAGGATATGAAGCAGTTAACTGAAGAGATCTCTCAATTTAAAGATCAATAAAAATAAAAAGGTGCTGATAATGAAAAATTTTTTACACACTGTGTGTTACCTGATGCTCGGAGTCCTATTTGCCACACAAACTGCTTTGGCAGAGTCTCCATTTCAAGAGATAATGAAAAAACGCGGATTAAGTGAAGAGGATGCTCTTGCTGCACTAAAGGTTTACAATCCTAGCGGCAAACATGATGAATATTATGTTTTTGTGGGCGGCGGTCAGTCAGGGCAGGTTCTGGTTTATGGGGTTCCCTCTATGAGACCGTTAAAATATATAGGTGTGTTTACTCCCGAACCTTGGCAGGGATATGGTTTTGATGTTGATTCAAAAAAGATTTTAAGAGAGGGAAATATCAGAGGCAGAGAGATTAACTGGGGAGACACACACCATCCCGCACTCTCAGAGACAAATGGAAGATATGACGGCGATTTTCTCTTTGTTAACGATAAAGCAAATGCTAGAATTGCCGTAATTGATTTGAAATATTTTGAAACTTCTCAAATAGTAGTTAATCCTATCTTTAAATCAACACATGGGGGCGCGTTTATCACTCCAAATACGGAATATATCCTTGATACATGTCAATATGCGACACCTTTGACAAATGAATATTATCCTATAGAGGCATATCAGGATGTTTATAGAGGCGGCGTAACATTTTGGAAGTTTGACAGAAAAAAAGGAAAGATTCAAAAAGAGGAGTCATTTAGTTTAGAGTTTCCGCCATATATGCAGGATTTAACGGATCTTGGCAAAGGTGTTTCTGATGGTTGGGCATTTACAAACTCTTTTAATTCAGAGCTTTATACAGGTGGTATTGAAGAGGGGCTTCCTCCTTTTGAAGCTGGATGTAGTCGCAGCGATACGGATTTTTTACATGTTTATAACTGGAAAAAATTAGCACAACTTGTAAAGGATGAAAAAAATACTAAAATAATTAATGGGCACAGAGTTATCCCTATTGAGGTAGCTGTAAAAAACGGCGCTCTTTTTTTAATTCCTGAAAATAAATCTCCACATGGGGTTGATGTAAGTCCTGATGGACGACATATTATTGTTTCAGGCAAACTTGATACTCATGCTTCTGTTTATGATTTTAATAAGATTATGAAGCTAATTCAAGATAAAGAGTTTGTAGGAAAAGATTTGTATGGGATACCGATTTTAGATATGAAAAAGTCACTTTATGGGCAAGTTGAGCTTGGACTCGGGCATCTACACAACACTTTCGGTAAAGAAGACGGTTCCATCTATAGCTCTTTGTATGTTGATTCTCAAGTCGTAAAATGGGATTATAAAAAGCTTAAAGTTATAGATAAGATAGGTATTCACTATAATATTGGGCACATTGAAGCTATGGAGGGGAAATCTGCAGATCCGCAGGGAGACTATCTAGTGGCTCTAAATAAACTTGCTATTGATAGATTTTTACCAGTCGGACCGCTGCATCCGCAAAATAACCAGCTTATAGACATTAGTGGAAATAAGATGAAACTTCTTTTGGATATGCCTATCCCGCTTGGCGAACCGCATCAAGGCGCATCGATTAGAGCAAGTAAAATTCACCCTGAAGTTCGCTTTATTATGGGAACTAACTCAAGAACAGGTAAAATTCATGTCGGAAAGACTCTTGCCGGGGAAGAGAGAATTGAGAGAAAAGGAAATAAAGTTTATATTTATGCAACAATGGTAAGGTCTCATATTAACCCTGAGCGGATTACAGTAAACAAAGGTGATAATGTTACTATGTACTTAACTAATGTTGAGCGTGCGCAGGATGAGACTCACGGTTTTACTATAGATCACCAAAATATTCATACTTCACTTGAACCCGGTGAGACTACTCAAATCGATTTTGTTGCAGATATTGAGGGTGTTTTTCCTTACTATTGTACAGAATTTTGTTCTGCTTTGCATATAGAAATGATGGGGTATCTTTTAGTTAAAGATCCAAACAAAAATTATGAGTGGATTCAAAAATTAAAAATGAAAAGCTTGTCTGCTAAAGAGCTAGAGTTGGAATATAAAAAGATTATAGCAAGCAATGAAGCAACTGATAAAGTTATTCAATCTCTATTTTTATTTTTAGAAGAAAAAAATTATACTAAATATATAACGGTAAAAAATCTAGTCACTGATGCAAAAGATCAATATGCCAAGATTGATTTAGAGAGAGAAAAGTCAGCAAAAGCGTATAGCCAAAACAATATAGAAAATGCAATTCTTTTTGAAAACATGATATGGCAATATATGATTAAAACTGCTGATTCGGCTATTAGAGCTAAAGATCTTCTTATAAGTAGTATAGCTACACCAAAATCCCAAGCTGCCAAAAAAGGCGAGATAGCATTTCGTGAGGGAGGCTGCTCGGGATGTCATGTTATCGGCAAAATCAGTTCCGGTCCAGATTTAATAGGTGTTCTTAAGCGACATAGAAATGCCGAGCAGTGGGTTGCAGAGTATATTAAAGATCCTCAAAGTAAGTTTCATGAACCTTTTATGAAGAAAATGATTGAATTTTTTAATCTCAAAATGCCAAACCAAAATATGAGTGACAAGGAGATAAAAGATATCATAGAATACTTTAAATGGATAGATGAGAATGCAGATCTATTTTGATGAAATCATAGTTCTCTATCATCTGAATAAACCCTAAAATCTAAAAAGTCAAAGATGGAGTTTTTCCTGCTTATGAGAGCGAAAAACTCCTCATTAAAGCACTCCTTCTCAAGCATATCTGCGAGTTTAAAGAAGTTATAAATATGCTCTTTTGTTCTGGCGGTGCTATACTCTGAGGCCGTTTTAGTCGTCATCAAAAAAGCCCAGTCACTGCTCTGGGCAAGAAGCAACTCCCTAGCCATTTGATTTAACACTCTGGCTTGATGCTCGTTTGCATTGTAGTATCTCTTTGCATAGGCGCACATTGTATCGGCCATCTCATGAAGGTGTCTATATATCCAGTCGTTTGAGTGATTTAGCCAGACATCAAAGTAGCCTTTGTCTCCCCAAGATGAGGGGTGTGGAGCTACTTCTTGATTTTGTGGATACATATTTAGGTACTGTATCGGGGTGATTGATTTTATCACTTTATGTTTGGCTATCTCTTTAAACATGTTATATAAAAATTCAGGACCCTCAAACCACCAATGTCCAAAGAGTTCGGCATCATATGGGGATACTATGGCTGGGAGTCTATCCATCATGGAGCCAACATGGGACATCTGTTTTTCTCTATTGAAGTGAAAATTCTGTGCATGTTCAATGGTTTTTTGTAGCGCAACAGAGGGGTCGTAAATCTCCTTGTAGTCGCTTTTTCCCGTTATTTTATAATACTTAAAGCCTGTAAATACTCTTATTCCATCAGGATTGATATAATCTTTTATATATTCAAAATCAAGATCATACCCAATATCTCGGTAAAAATCACGATAACAAAAATCACCGGGATAACCCTCTTTTGAGCTCCAAACTTGCTTAGAGGATTCGTTGTCTCTTGCAAATGCCGCTACTTTATTTGGTGTTTCTATCGGTGCATATACACCGTTTTTTGGAGTTGGAGTGCCATAGACTAATCCGTGGGCATCTAATATAAAAAACTCAATCCCACAACTCTTTAGTATGGCATCAAGAGAGTCATAGTAAGCGCACTCTGGAAGCCAGATGCCCTTTGGAGCTCTGTTAAAATGTTTTTTATGAGACTCTACGGCAACTTTTATCTGCGCTTTTACGGCTTGTTCATTTACGGATAAAAGCGGTAAAAAACCGTGTGTTGCACCACATGTGATAATCTCTATACTGTTTTTATCATAGAAATATCTGTAGCCGTTTAAGACTTTTTTGTTTAAAAACCCTTTAAAAAACTCTTTAGTCTGAGTAAAAAAGTCCAGATAAAATTTCGCGATATTGTAGTAGTCGCTGTTTTTGGTTCTTATGAGCTCTTTTTCTCCTAGTTCTATAAGGTTTTGAAGGTAGTTTTCATACTTTTGCATAAGATGTTCGTCATCAAGCATCTCTGCTAAAGTCGGGGTTACGGAGATGGTTAGGGCAAACTCTATATTTTCGTCTTCGAGTCTTTTTAGTCTCTGTAAAAGCGGTATATAGCACTCCGTAATAGCCTCAAACAACCAACTCTCTTCTAGAAAATTTTTATGTTGGGGGTGCTTTACAAAAGGTAGGTGCGAGTGGAGAATGGGTATCCAGTATCCTTTTATCATCTACTTGCCTCCTAGCAGAGTTGAAGTATAGATTAAATCATCGCTTACGTTTTCATCTAGTAAGCTTGAATATTTACCAAATTTTAGGGTTTTATCAAGTGCTCCTATAAGATTTGAGCTCAAAATATATTCAAGCTTTTCTCCGACTTTTAAAAAGAGTTTCACATATATCGCTTTGTGAGTGTTAGTGTGGTTGATGTAGTAGTCGCCTATGGTAAAAGGAGAGCTAAACTCTACAATCTCTAGATGATTTTCATCAAAAAGTTTAAATGATAGTTCCACGTTTTTTGGATTGATGCCTAATTTTTCAACTGTTTTATCCGTAATCTCCCAATAGATGAATGAGCTGTTTGGATTTATAAGAAGCAGTACAAGCTTGTCCTTGTTGTACCTTTTAGGAAGCTCTTTGGAGTCCTCTTTTATAATCTTAAAATCTGTAACCTTTGCGCCGGAGCTTTTGCAAATATGAGATAAACTCTGTGCAATCAACTCATCTGTGAAATTCATTTTAACTCCTTTTGACTATTTTTTATCATACATGTTGATGTAATACTCATGCACCATTCTGCCTGAGTCAAAAGCATTTATGGTATCAATCATAGAGTTTTTCATAATGCTTACCCATTTTTTACTATCTTTATAGTAGAGGGGAACTATCTCATTGGATAAAATATCCATAAGATTTGCATTGTCTATAGAGTCCTGCTCCTCAAGCTCCAAAGTGGAATCCGCCGCCTCAATGGTAAAGCAGTTTACGCCATGTTTTTCAAACTCAGGATACCAGCCATCATACGTGGAGAGATTTATAGCACCGTTCATACCAGCACTCATGCCGCTAGTTCCGCTTGCTTCGTTTGTAATTCTCGGGGTATTTAGCCAGACATCTGCTCCTTTTTTAAGCATCATTGACAAACTAAGCTCATAGCCCATTAAGACGGCCACATTTTTAAAATTGTCGCTTATGTGGTTTATTTCGTTAAAAATATTTATGGCACCGCTATCAAAGGGGTACGGCTTTCCTGCCCAGATAATTTGAACCGGCATCTCTTGATTGTTTACAAGCTTTAAAAACTTTTCAAAATCATATTTTAATAGTCCTGGGCGTTTGTACTCTGCATATCTTCTTGCCCAGACAATAGTTAAAATATTTGGGTCAAACATCTTGCCTGTTTGGTCTGCTACTTCATCAAAAAGTAACCTTTTTAGATGTTTTTTTCTGGCTTCAAGCTCATAATCTTCATGCTCATCAAGAGCCTTGAGAACTCCCTTATCAGCCCAGTATCTTCTGTTTTGAGCGTTTGTTATATGTATGATTTCACATCTGTTTTGTACATGCGACCACATTTCGTTTGCTACTTTTGCATGAAGCTGTGATACCCCATTTGTTATCTTTGATACTTTTAAGGCACCGACTGTTAAACTGAAGGTATCATCTTTGTACTCCAATAATTGCTGAACTTCATCTATGGACAACTCTGCAAAAAATCCCATTTTATGAAGCAGTGCTAGGCTGTGCTTCTCATTTCCCGCAGCTTCAGGGGTATGCGTAGTAAAAACGATTTTTTGCTTTAGCACATCAAGGGTTTTGCACTTTTTATATAACTCAAATGCGACAGGAAGAGCATGTCCCTCGTTAATGTGGTAGATTTTGGGCTTTATATGCAGTGCTTCAAGCACTTTAGCTCCCCCAATACCAAGAATTATCTCTTGTGCTATTCTTGTCTCCTCGTTGGTATCATAAAGTTTATGAGTTATTGTTCTGCTCAAATAGTCATTATCTTCTATATCTGTTGAGAGTAGCAAGACGGGAGCTGTGTTAAATATTTCACTCTCAAGCAAATAAGCCTTCACTTTAACCGTTTTGGAGTTTATAACCACATCAACGCTAATCCCTAAATCTTTAAGAAAGTAGTATTTTTTTCTTACAAATTCTACTTTAATATTTCTATCTTTATCTCTGGTTTGGTCATAATATCCATAGCTCCAGAGTATCCCGACGCCTATTATGTTCTGCCCTAAATCATAAGCGCTTCTCATGTGTGAGCCGGCTAAAAATCCAAGTCCTCCGCCGTAAATCTTAAGCGATTGATGTATGGCAAACT
>NZ_JALNZY010000109.1 GCF_023229105.1 Sulfurimonas sp. | reverse complement strand
CATGAACCAGAGCAAAAATACCTCCTTTTTTCAAATCAAGTCTATTTTTATGCTCTTTTTCTATAACAAATCCAGAGAATATAGAGAGTGGTGTATCAAAGTTCAAAATAGCCTTTGCGACATGCGCTAGGACATCGTCTCTTGCATAAAAGTTATTATAAAGATACGCTCGCAACTCTTTTAGCAGGGAGCTATCTCCCGCTACGCACTTTGAATCCAAAAAGATGCTTAAGCTCTGAACACTTTCATCGCTCATGTCATAGGTCCATTTATCTATTAGCGATTTATATGAAGCTACACTTCTTCGCCAAAACTCATTACTTACCATCACATCTCCACTGCACTTTGGAAATCCAAGTTCAAGAAGATGTCTGTTTAACTCCAGCATTGGCTCTTTAAATAGCTCAGCATCTACCCCATCTCTGATTATAAGTGCGTTATCTTGATCGCTCTTTATAGTCTGCTCTTCTCTTCCTTCGCTTCCCATAAGAATAAGAGCGCAATCTTTTTGAAGTTCAGGATTAACACACATGTCAAAGAGTTTTTTGTATATTTTTTCATTTAAAGAGGAGAGAAGTTTTGTGATATATCTTACTTTAACGCCCTTAACTCTAAGCGAGACTATAAGATTTTTAAAATCGCCTCCGAGCGCTTTGAGGTCGTCTAGTTTTTGTGCTTTATCAATTTGTACGGCTATGAGGTATGAATGGCTTGCAAAATAACTCAGCAAATCAAGTTGCTCTAAAACACCCACTATCTCTTCGCCCTCTTTTACCACTACTCTTTTTATCTCTTTTTGCGTCATAAGCAAAAGTGCATTAAATAAAAAGTCATTTTTATCTATGGTGATAAGCTTATGCGTGGCTATTTTATGGATTTCATCTTTTATATCAACTCCACCTAGCAAAACTCTCTCTCTTAAATCAACGTCTGTGACGATTCCAAAATCATCTTTATACTTAACTATAATGACGTTTGCTTTTAACTCTTTTTGCTTTTTTAAAGCACTCTGAATCGGCTCTTTTTCATCTACTATACATGCGTTATGCAAAAAAATATCGCAGACTCTTGAGATTAGAAACGGTGTTAGTTCACTCTGTGTTGAGTAATTTTTTAGATGCTGATGGCGTTGTACAAAATCTTTTAAAAAGAATCCACGAACACTTTTATCCTGCATAAGGTCTATAAAATCCTCTTTTTTTATCTCATAGCAGATTAAATCCTCTTCTACTATAAAATCCCCATTTGCCCTCTCATAGATGAGTGCATCAGCATCAAAGCTGTCTCCGGCATTAAAGAGTGTATAAATCTCTCCCTCAATCATCTCTTTAACCGAACCTTTTATAATTATATAAAAGGCTATGGATGGAAGATTTTTTGAGATTAAAAGTGTATCTTTTGGGTAGTAGGCAATATCGATTCTCTTCATAAGATTATCCAAAGTAATCGAGCTTAAAAGCTCAAAAGGATGGATAGACTCTATAAGTTTTCTCTGCTCATGTATGCTCACAAAATTAACTCCATTTTCTTATTTTAGTGCTCAGATGCACCCTCTGCGCCGATACCTGTCTGCGCGCGAATAAACTGCGCTTCAAACTTCTCTTTCTCCTCTTTTGCACCCTGAGAGTTATCAGTTATAGAGAAGAAATATGTCGCAATAAAAGCTACCGTCATTGAAAAAAGTGCCGGATATTTGTATGGGAAAATCGCCTTTGCATTTCCAAGAACGTCAACCCAAACAGCAGGTCCAAGTATTAGTAGCACAACTGCTGTTGCTAAACCTAAACTACCGCCAAGAACAGCTCCGCGAGTTGTTAAGCCTCTCCAGTACATTGAAAGGAAGAGAATCGGGAAGTTAGCTGAAGCTGCAATAGCAAACGCAAGACCAACAACAAATGCGATGTTTTGACTCTCAAATGCGATACCTAAAAATATAGCAACGATTCCAAGAGCCACCGTAGCGATTCTTGAGACTTTCATCTCCGTAACTGAATCCACTTGACCTTTTTTAATAACAGAGGAGTAAAGGTCATGAGATATTGCCGAAGCACCTGCTAGAGTTAAGCCTGAGACAACCGCCAAGATTGTAGCAAATGCAACCGCTGAGATAAATCCTAAGAAGAAGTCGCCGCCTACTGCATGACTTAAGTGAATAGCCGCCATATTATTTCCGCCAAATATCGGTTGCCCACCGCTAACGGCTTGCTTTGCAAGATCTAAATATTGAGGATTACCTAAAACCATAACAATAGCACCAAAACCGATGATAAAAGTTAAGATATAGAAGTAACCAATGAATCCTGTTGCGTAAAATACAGACTTTCTAGCCTCTTTTGCATCACCAACTGTAAAAAATCTCATAAGGATATGCGGAAGACCTGCAACTCCAAAGATAAGTGCGACAGCAAGTGAAATAGCCGAAATTGGGTCGCTTACAAGGTTTCCCGGAGCCATAATAGAGATATCTTTTAGATCTACCGCATGCGCAAAAAGCTTGCCAAAGTCAAAGTCATGATGAGCCATAACAGCAATGGACATAAAGGTAGCACCTGAGAGAAGCAAAAATGCTTTGATAATCTGAACCCAAGTAGTAGCTAACATACCTCCGAATGTTACATAAAGTATCATCAAAATACCGACGATAAAGACCGCAACTTCATAATTAAGACCAAAAAGAAGCTGAATAAGCTTTCCTGAACCGACCATTTGAGCAATCAAATAAAGAATAACCGTAGTAATAGAACCAAACGCCGCCAAGATACGAACAGGTGTTTGGCGAAGTCTATACGATGCAACATCCGCAAATGTATATTTTCCCAAGTTACGCAAAGGTTCCGCAATCATAAAAAGGATAACCGGCCAACCGACCAAAAATCCGATAGAGTAGATAAGTCCGTCATATCCGCTTGCATATACAAGTCCTGATATTCCAAGAAAAGATGCCGCTGACATATAGTCACCTGCAATCGCCATACCATTTTGAAAACCTGTTATTCCGCCGCCTGCCGTATAAAAATCTTTTGCACTCTTTGTGCGTTTTGCTGCCCAGTAAGTGATACCTAAAGTAGCACCGACAAAAATAATAAACATAACAATCGCAGAGACATTAAGCTCTTTTGCAACTTCAGCCGTAGCAACATTTGACGCAAACAGTGCAATAGTTCCAAGGATTAAAAATAAAAATACTCTATTTATCATCTACATTCCCTTTACTTTTTCTTTAATTTTATTGTTCAAGTCATCAAATTCGCCATTAGCTCTTTTGGTATAGATGCCCGTTATAATAAAAGCAAAGAAGATGATGCCCATCCCAACGGGAATCCCAACTGTTGTTACTGACCCCTCTGAGAGCGGTGCTCCTAAAACCTCTGGAAAGTAAGCTATTAAGAGGATAAATCCAAAATAAACTATCAGCATTATAATGGAGAGTTTAATGGCAAAAGAGCTTCTCTTTGCCACCAATTCTTTGTAATCTGGATCATTTTTAATTAGTTCTACTAAATTTTTTTGCATCTATTTCTCCTTAGAAATTATAATTTGCTATAAATCTATACTCATCCCAGCTTAGAGTTGCGCCAGCTACATTTACATTGTAATCATCTGCATAGTTTGCGCGAACACGAAGTTCTAAGTTTTTTATAATTGCGGGTATGTAGATAACATCAAAACCGCTCTCGCTTGCATCACCGTATGTGTAACCGTTGTTTTGTGCCATCTCAAAGTTTGTATAGTAGATAGTTGCTATGACATTTGTACCTAAATCTTTAAAATTATAACTTCCTGCAATTTTGTAAGCATCAGTCCCTGCTAGAAACATGTGACGAGTAACCATCCCTTGCGTAAATGCCGGCATTCCGCCCCACGAGGAAGTGATTGCATTTTCTCTTGAGGCATCTGTAGAACTATTTTTACCTGTTTGAGAGTAAGCAAAAGAGGCTGTAAAATTTTGAATCTTTGCATCAAATTTTGCAGCCCAGTAGATGCTGTCAATCTTACCTAAAACTTCATCTTTTACACTATCTTCTTTAATCATTTGAACAGATAAAGAGGGTTTTATCGCATCAGTAATTAAGCAGTTCCAAGAGGCATCAACTTGCCCATAGATTATATTCATTATGTCATGTGCGTAGTAATCCCAAAGCTGAAGTTTAAGATTTTTATCCATTGTATATGTTGCAGAAACTAAAGAGATACCGTCTGTAGATTTATTGGCTGCGTATGTTCCCATGTTTTTAAATTGACCTACTTGATTTAGAGCATCCCACGAGGAGTAACCCGAAGTAGAACCTAGCATACCGCCTGCACCGTAAGCACGACCAAAAGTTCCTTGTGCAAACTTACTCACATGCGCGGCCATGAGCGTAGCATTTGGTATATCTTTATTTGTAAGAACATACGCTTCAAATAGGTTTGGTAGCATTCTTGCATCATCGCTTCCTAGCATCGGAGTCTCTAACCTTTGGCGCCCGATTTTTAGCGTACTATTTGCTACTTTATACTGAACAAAGGCCTCTCCCAACATAGAGTAGTTCTCATTATTCTCTCCTAAAAGAGTCGGATCTACCTTTGTGTAGTCTGTTTTATCACTATCGTTTAAAAAACCGTTTGTCGTATAAAAAGCAGCTCCAAAACTTAGTCCCTTAAAATCTGCCGTCTCAT
>NZ_JALNZY010000108.1 GCF_023229105.1 Sulfurimonas sp. | reverse complement strand
CGTTATAAACACTTCCTAGAAATCTTAGTTCTTGCAAAAATGTATCATCATAAGTTGTTATAAAATTTACCCACAACTGTCTAAATTGCTCCATTTCAGCAATAGAATACTCTCTATTTAGCAAATCCAAGCTCTTCTTCGCCAATTCCGTTGCCTCTTTGTTGTGAAGAACTTCTATAACCTGAAGAACTCTTTTGGTAAAAATTATTTGAGATTCAAGCATATTTGAGCAGTGAGAAGGGTTCGTTCTGTTTAGTTTTGAGATTAAAAAACGGGCAAGCTCAGAGATGTTTGTAATATGGTATTTTTTCAACTCATCTTGAAACTCTTTATTTAAAGAGAGTGTAAATTTATCGAGTTTTGAGCAGTCCACAGTTACATATCCAGCTTTTGCTGCCTCTTTGCAAAATGCATCAGCATAAAAATCAGGTGTTAAAAGCTTACCCTCAAGCTCTAATCTTTTTACGGCCTTTTTAATAATAGCTTGAATATTCATCGCTACTCCTTCTTTTTAGCTCTAGCTCCCTCGGCAGAGACTTGCGCAACAAAGGAGCTAATAGCTCTTTGTGCGGCAAACCCGATAGCTTCAAATCTGTCTTGATCCGTAACTATAGCATTTGGTGCTACTGAGAAATCATGAAATCCTCTAGTGTTATAACTTTTTGATGCGCCGTTTGTATGTTTTGTAATGTTTAGCGAAACACTCATTCTATAAGCTATTACATAACCATTCTCATCATAAACAACCGGCGAATAAGATGGATCGCCCATCTTTAACTCAAGATGCGTTTGAGATTCTGCCCTACTAACCAAAGATGCCTGAAACACTTCAATAATAGCCCTGTCAACTGCATCTTTGATTATTACCGTATTTTGAGGATCCATAGATGAGATAATAACATTTGTACTTATTCGCTCCCCCATAACAGCACGGGAAAATTTAGCACTTGATTTATATCCGCACCCACTCAAAACAATAATAAGTAAAAAGAGAAGAAAAAAAGCTTTGGTATTTGAAAAAAACTGCAACATTAATCCTTAACAACCAAATTGACTAATTTTTTTGGAACTAAAATCTCTTTTACAATACTTTTGCCCTCAAGCCACTTCTGCGCTTTTTCTTTTGCAGCTTCAATTATACTCTCTTGTGATGCATCAAGTGCGACCTCTATCTCACATCTGCTCTTTCCGTTAATAGAAACTCCAAGCATTATAGTATCTTCAACAAAAACCTCTTGTAGCACTTTTTGTGCCGTTAAGTTTTTAAGGCAAAAGCGCTCATGAGAAATTTGCCAGCAAACATGCGGTATTACCGGCTCCATGATTGAGGTAAGTATCCAATATCCTTCACTCCAAACATCTCTGTTTGTTTGAAGGTTAAGTGCATTCATAGCCTCCATAACACCCGCAATCATAGTGTTGAAAGTATATCGCTCATTATAGACATCATTGGCTCTTACAAGTGCTTCATAGACTTTTTTTCTTGCAAACTTCTCCTCTTTTGTGAGAGACTTATGCTCTATGAGAGGGATAGTGTCAATTTTATCTACATTTAAACTTCTCTCATAAAACCTTTTTATAAACTTATAAGCTCCCTCAACAGCATTGTCATTCCACTCTAGCTCTTGCGTAGGAGGTGCTGCAAAAAGTATGAAAAGTCTTGCTGTATCTGCTCCGTACTTCTCTATAATTGCATCAGGGTCAACCGTATTGCCTTTGGATTTGCTCATTTTAGCACCATCTTTTAGCACCATGCCTTGTGTGAGAAGTCTATCAAAAGGCTCATTAAAATCAAGGTAACCTAAATCACGAAAAACTTTTGTAAAAAATCGTGCATAAAGCAGGTGAAGAATTGCATGCTCTATCCCACCAATGTAGTGGTCAACCCCCATCCAGTATTTTATCTGCTCTTTTGAGAAAGCTTCCTCTTTCCAGTTTGTAGGCGAGGCACAAAAGCGTAAAAAATACCAAGATGACTCTACAAACGTATCCATAGTATCTGTTTCACGAATAGCGTCTTTGCCACATTTAGGACATTTACAATATTTCCAAGTAGGGTGTTTTTCAAGAGGATTTCCCTCGCCGGTAATCTCGATATCCTCGGGAAGAGCAACAGGGAGATTCTCTTTTTTCTCCATAACTATGCCACAAGAGTCGCAGTGAACAAAAGGGATAGGTGCTCCCCAGTATCTCTGACGACTTACCCCCCAATCTTTTAGTCTATAATTGGTTGTTTTTTTACCGATACTTTGCGCTTCAAAATGCTCTATTATTTTTGCCTGCGCATCTTTGGAATTTAGTCCGTCGAACATTTGGGAGTTAAAAAGTTCCCCCGCTTCGATATATGCTTCATCTTTTTTCAGTTCTGCCCCAAGAGGTTTTATTACGGCAGTTATAGGCAGATTGTACTTTTTAGCAAAGTCAAAATCTCTCTCATCATGTGCGGGAACTGCCATAACAGCACCACTTCCATAATCCATTAAAACAAAGTTAGCAACCCATACAGGCACTTTTTTATTTGTAAGAGGATGAATGACATCAAGACCTAGTGCGACTCCACTTTTGGTTTTTTGTCTATCAATGGAGGAAGCATTTTTCATCTCCTTGATTTTTGCAATCACGCTCTCATCAAGAAGTGAATTTTCTATCATGTAAGTTACTATCTCATGCTCAGGTGCTAAAGCCGTATAGCTTACGCCGTAAATTGTATCTGGGCGTGTTGTAAAAACATCAAAACCTTCAAAACTTTTCTCTACTTTAGCAAGTGATGCATCATCAAAACGAAGCTGAAACTCCAACCCGTTTGATTTGCCTATCCAATTCTCCTGCATGGTCAAAACCTGCTTAGGCCAGCCACTCTCAAGCTTATGCAAATCCTCTAAAAGCTCATCGGCATACTCTGTAATTTTGAAGTAGTACTGATTCATATCTTTTTTAACTACTTGAGTGTCACATCTCCAGCATGAACCGTCAATAACCTGCTCATTTGCTAAAACTGTATGACAACTAGGACACCAGTTTAAAAACCCTTTTTTACGATAAAGAAGTCCTTTTTCATACATGTCGATGATAAAACCCTGCTCAAACTTTGTGTAGAGCTCATCACTTGTTGCAAGTTCGCGCTCTTTTGAGAATGAAAATCCAAGCGACTTAAATTCTCCCTTCATGTAGTCAATATTGTCATAAGTCCATTTTTTAGGATGTGAGCCGTTTTTTATAGCAGCATTTTCTGCGGGCATCCCAAAGCTGTCAAAGCCTATCGGATGAAGAACATTAAAGCCTTGCTGACGGTAGTATCTTGCAAAAGAATCACTGAGCGTGTAGTTTCTTACGTGCCCCATATGAAGTCTTCCGCTTGGAAAAGGGAACATACTTAAGATATATTTTTTATCTTTGCTGAAATCTTCACTTGGCTCAAAACTTCTATTTTTAGCCCAATACTCTTGCCAACTCTTCTCTAACTCTTTTGAACTGTATTGCAAAAATTTCTCCTAGTATTCATCGCGATTTTTTGAGCTCTCTATATAGACAAGTCCCATAGAGAATACATTTGCAATTAAAGCTCCAATTGCTAGAGCGATTGCCCACTCTAAATTTCCGACAACTTCAAGGTAGATAAAAGCCGGGATAAGATGCAAGTCGGCTACTAAGGAGGAGGCTAAAAGTTCTGCGGAGAGGAGGTTTCTAACACCGATTTTTAAAAATGTGGAAACTAGATTTAAGCTACCTGCGACAAAAAGTGCTACTGCACTATGCTCATATAAAAAACCTGCTATTGATGTTAAACTCATCAATGAAAAAAACACATATATAACTTTGCCCCAATCCATACAAACACCTCTGCTTAAATTAATTGACAAGATTATACAAAAAATATCTTAAGTAGCCACTGAACTCTATATATAGCCTATTTTAGAATCAAGTTTTTTTTCATAAAAAAATAAAAGAATGCTAAAGGCGGAACAAAAACAATACCTATTTGCCAAAATATTTTCTGTTTATCATCTTTAAACTTAGCTCTATAAACAGAGATTATTGAATATATCCAAAAAGCAACAAATAGAAAAAATACAGACAATGTAATATTGCTCATGATGAGCTCCTTTTTGAATATTGTATCCTCTATTGGGTTAACATAAGAACAAAGACTTTTAAGGAAACTTATCCGGCAAAAAGCCGGAATAATATAGAAAGAGAATTTTTAATTTTTTTTACATAATCCCAGATTCATACTGAGCTCTCATTCTCTCTTTTTCCGCTTCTCTCTTTGTCTTCTCAGCAAGTTTTACATGATAGTTTTTGACATCAAAGCCAAAAAGAAGAAGAGTCGGAGAAGCAACAAAGATTGATGAATAAGTTCCTACAACAATTCCCACTAAAAGAGTAAATGCAAAAGCATGAATTATCTCACCGCCGAACATAAAGAGCGTAAATACAACCAAGAGAGTTGTAAGCGAAGTGAGTGTTGTTCTACCCAGAGTTCTTGTGATAGAGTCATTAATAATTTCAACAAACTCAACATCCTTACCTTTTACAACACTCTCACGGATTCTGTCAAATATAATAATAGTATCATTAAGCGAATATCCAAGAATCGTAAGAAGTGCGGCTAAGACATCAAGATTTGTCTCTAACCCAACAAGAGCTATCGCCCCAAGAG
>NZ_JALNZY010000042.1 GCF_023229105.1 Sulfurimonas sp. | reverse complement strand
ATGGCGGAAGTTGCCCTCATGGTGGAGGTGCATTTAGCGGAAAAGACCCGACTAAGGTTGACAGAAGTGCTGCTTATGCTTGTAGGCATATTGCAAAAAACCTAGTAGCAGCTGGAGCATGTGATAGAGTGACTCTGCAGATATCTTATGCAATAGGTGTTGTTAAGCCTATCTCTATAATGGTAGATACACATAAAACAGGCGTTGTTGATGAAGCAAAAATAGAAGCATGCATAAAAGAGCTTTTTGACCTCTCCCCAAGAGGAATCATAAAATCTTTGAACCTTTTGCGTCCTATATATAGAAAAACTGCTGCATATGGACATTTTGGAAGAGAAGATGATGATTTTACGTGGGAGAAAACAGATAGAGTAGATGAGATAAGAAACTATCTTAAAATTTAATAATAATTATTATCAAGACTAGTTTCTATGGTAATTTTTAATATAAAAAGGGTAACAAATTCTATTTGTTGCTCTTTTAGGGAGGATTTTTTAGCTTTATTTAAAAATCTTTGGCTAAACTTACTTCGAAAATAAAAACTAGGAGAATCCTAATGGCAGTAATTATTGGTGATACATGTATTAATTGTGGAGCTTGTATTGACGAGTGCCCGGTTGAAGCGATTGTAGATGAGGATGATAATCCAACAGGTGAGGAAGTTTATTACGTATATTCAAACAAATGTGTAGAGTGTGTTGGTCATCATGACGAACCTGCTTGTGCTACTGCTTGTCCTACGGAGGGATGTATTACATGGGATGCTGTAGGCGAAAGCCCATCACACCGTGCAGATATCTCAGATGATATGCGTGGAGTTGGTAAGGCTGTAGTAGAGTAATTCTCTTTTTTTAAAAATCACAGAGTGTTTTACACTTTGTGATTACCTCTTTTTTTAGACATATCAAAAAAAATTTTCATTTTAGCTCAAAACAGATTCTTTTTAGGTACAATTCCACTCTAATTTTATATATTTAACAGGAGATTTGATGGAACGCACACTATCAATAATAAAACCAGATGCCGTTGCTAAAGGTGTTGTAGGTAAGATTTTAGATCGTTTTGAGAGCAATGGCCTTAAAATAGCAGCAACAAGAAAGATACAGCTTTCACGCGCTGATGCAGAAGCTTTCTACGCAGTTCACTCTGAGAGACCTTTCTTTGGTGATTTAGTTGATTTTATGATTAGCGGCCCAGTAGTTGTTTCAGTTTTAGAAGGCGAAAATGCTATGGCTAAAAACCGTGATCTTATGGGTGCTACTAATCCTAAAGAGGCTGAAGCTGGCACTATCCGTGCTGATTTTGCTGAAAACATAGATGCTAATGCGGTTCATGGAAGTGACTCTGTTGAGAATGCAGCTGTAGAGATTGCATTCTTTTTCTCTGAGAGAGAAATTTCTTAATTTATGAAGCAATATTTACTAAAGAGAGTTAAGCTTCCTTTATGAAAATAGAATTACGAAAAGTAAGCAGTACGCCGTTAGACTTTGAAGTTAAATCTGACGAAATGACTTTTAAAGGTTATTTACAGTATGATGCCGATAAATTAATTTTGCTAAAAGCAGGGTTAAATGGGGAAATTGACGTAAATTGTGATATTTGTGCTGAAGAATTTAGACTTGACATTGATGAAGATTTAGAATTTTTTATCTCGGATGGTCTTTATGAAAAGCGAGAAGAGTCTCTTTTAGACGTTGTGGAGTCGTTAGACTCTACAATAGATTTAGAAGCTATTCTAAGCTCAGAGATTGAACTTATAAAGAGCGATTATCATAGTTGCGAAAATTGTAATAAAAACAGTACCTTTGAATAAGAGGTTTTTTTAAACATAGTGTTTGCCTTAAAAAGAGGCAAATTTTTATGTAACGGCAAGCGTAAACGTGGGCTTTGCACACATTTCGCTTTTTAAACAAAACGAAAGGAATATATTATGGCAGTACCAAAAAGAAGAGTCTCTCATTCACGTTCAGCAAAGAGAAGAACTCACTACAAAATAACTTTAGCAAAACCAGTTAAAGACAAAGACGGAACATACAAGCTTCCACACCATATCAACCCGACAACCGGTGAGTATAAATAGTATATGGTAAAGATTGCGATTGATGTGATGGGTGGGGACTTCGGTCCCAAGCCAATAGTAGAGGGCTGCATACAAGCTCTTAAATATAAACTTTTTATTCCTATCCTTGTAGGTAAAAAATCAGAAATTTTACCTCTGTTACCAAAACGTTATAGAGATAAGATTTCTATAGTTGAAGCTGATGATGTCATCTCTATGGATGATGCTGCAACTGATGCTGTAAAAAGAAAAGAGAGCTCTGTCTATAAAGCTATTGAGTTGGTAAAAAATGGCGAGGCGCATGGAGTAGTATCTGCTGGACACAGTGGAGCAACAATGACTTTGGCTACCCTTAGATTAGGTAGATTAAAAGGAGTCTTAAGACCCGCACTAGTAGCGCTAATGCCGACAAAAAATTCCCGCAAATCAGTGGTTTTGGATGTTGGTGCAAATGTAGATTCTAAGGCTGAACATCTATTACAGTTTGGAGTAATGGGTGGATGCTACGCTGAAGATATGTTTAAAATCCTAACCCCTTCAATCGGACTTCTTGCAAATGGCGAAGAGAAGAGCAAGGGAAATGAAGTTACAAAAGCAGCGTTTAAACTGCTTGATGGGTACAAAGGGTTTAAAGGCAATGTTGAGGGTAGTGATATTTTCAATGCAAGCTGTGATGTTATAGTATGTGACGGATTTGTAGGAAACTTAGTGCTTAAAGCATCTGAGGGAGTAGCATCTACTATCAGCGGACTGATAAAAGATTATATAAGAAAATCCCCTATAGCAATTACGGGAGCTCTTCTTATGAGAAAAGTATTCAAGCTCTTAAAAAAGCAGATGGATTATGAAGAGATAGGCGGAGCACCTCTTATCGGTATTCAAGGCTGTGTTATTGTTAGTCATGGAAAAAGCACTCCAAAAGCTATAAAAAATGCAATTTTTCAAGCTGTAAACTATGTTGATACGGGCGTAAATAAACATATAGTTGATAGACTTGAAACACTAAAAAACAAGGAAGCTTGATGGCATATGCTGCTTTTCGTTCTATTGGTGCGTACATACCTAGTAAAATACTTTCAAATGAAGAGCTCTCAAAAATGGTTGATACTTCAGATGAGTGGATAACTAAAAGGACAGGCATTAAAGAGCGTCATATTGCAGCGAGCGATGAGTTTACGAGTGATATGGGTGCTAAAGCCGCAAAACTTGCTTTGCAGAGAAGCGGTATAGATAAGAGCAAAATAGACATGATTATATGTGCTACTATTTCTCCTGATTACTTTTGTATGCCCTCTACGGCAACTATAATAAGTACAAAGTTGGGACTTAAAAATATTACCGCATTTGATATTTCTGCTGCATGTACCGGGTTTGTTTATATTCTCTCAATAGCAAAAGCATTTATAGAAGCAGGCATGAAAAAAAATGTGCTTATCATAGGGGCAGAAAAACTCTCTGCAATTACAGACTATAGCGACAGAGGTACATGTATCCTTTTTGGTGATGGCGCTGGAGCTGCGGTTATTAGCGCGACTGATAACAAAGAAGAGGCTATTATAGATATTCATACCGGAGCAGACGGTTCATTTGCAGATTTGCTTATGACACCAAATGGCGGAAGTGGCTCTGCGCATGACTCACTAGAGCAAGAAGCTTCAAGCTGTTTTATGCAGATGAAGGGGAATGAGACCTTTAAAATTGCAGTAAAAACACTTACAAAAGATGTTATAGAGATATTAAGCGATAACAATATACAAAGTTCTGATATCAAGCATTTTGTACCCCACCAAGCAAATCTAAGAATTATAAAAGCCGTAGGCGATGCTCTAAAACTAAAAGATGAGCAAATAGTGCTTACTGTTGAAAAGTATGGAAATACCTCAGGTGCTTCTATCCCAATGGCGATTAATGATATATATGAGAGTGGAAAACTTCATGCCGGCGAGCTTATGTTGCTTGATGCTTTTGGCGGGGGATTGACATGGGGTTCGGCGTTAGTCCCATTTTCACCATTAAAATAACACTTTTGTCTAACTTCTTCGTTGAACAAAATTGAGAATTTTAATGATGAAAAAGTCTTTATACATTTTTTTTGTTTTCTAAAGCTTTTTTAACTCTTTTATAAAACTCTTTCTCATCTGGAAGATTTAGATTTGCATCTCTGAGTTTTTCTCCCCACATCGGGTTTGGAAAATGGCTATCCTCTTCAAATCTCGCCATGACATGTATGTGAACACGCGGCAACATATTTGCAAACGATGCCATATTTATTTTTTTAGGCTTATAATATTTTTTCATCTCCTCTTCCACGACATCGTAGACTTCCCAGAGTCTGACTCTTAGCTCTTTTGGAGTGTCACCTAACTCTTTGTATGGCTCTTTTGTAAATATTTTCAGCCATGGGATTTGGCTTGGTTCTTTTTCTATGTATAGTTCATTATCTTCAAAAATAGTCATTATTTCCCTTTTTTTATGCAAATTATATCAGATTAAATAATTTAGAAGAGTTTTGGAGTTGGGGGATAAGGTTTGAAATTTTTGATATCAACGAGGCGCTTTCGTAATAGCCAAAAGCGCCGTTGTAGGGGTAGTTAGAAAAAATTTCTAACTTTTTGGTAGTTTTAGTCTCTAGTTCTATTGCGGTTTCTATCTCCGCTGCTTGGACGACTTCTATCACTGCTAGTGCTATTTCCACGATAGCCGCCGCTTGGACGACTTTCGCTTGAGCGAGTTCTCTCACTGCTTCCTGAGCGATTTCTGTCTTTGCTTGTGCTTGAGCTTGAGCGGCTTCTGCTTCCACGGAAACCTCCACGCCCACCCTTAGGGTCTCTTCTGTTAGCTGCTCTTTCTAGGATAGCAGCCAATTTATCGGCAGGAATGCCGATAGTGTTTGGACCTTGGATAGTCTGTTTATCTAAAATCATAGATACAAGCTTGAACATAATTGTCTCTTCATCTATATCTTGTTTTAAAAGATCAAGAACCTGATGTGCTTCATCATAAATTTTTTGATCTTCTATATTTGCGACTATTGATTTTAGATTTGTTGCTCTTAGATCATTTTTGCTTGGAACAAATGCATGCGTCATAGTAGTTCCAACTTTTGTTTTTATGCGCTGAAGCTCTTTAAACTCTAACGGAGTAAGAAGTGTAATCGCTTTACCTTTAGTTCCCGCACGTCCTGTTCTTCCGATACGGTGAACGTAAGATTCAGGGTCAAAAGGGATATGGTAGTTAAAAACATGTGAGATATTATCTACATGTATTCCGCGGGCTGCAACGTCGGTAGCAACTAAAACATTTACATTGTTGTTTTTAAAACCCTTGATTACAGTTTCACGTTGGCGCTGCTCCATATCTCCATGAAGACCGTTTGCTAAATATCCAGCGTTAGAGAGAACATTTGAGAGTCTATCTACTTCGCTTTTTGTTCTACAAAAAACAACTGCTTTTTTACACTCTTCAGAGTCCATAAGACGAATGATTGCATCATCTCTCTCAGACTCTTCAATTACATAATACTCTTGGTTAATGTCTGTATTTGTAGTTTCGCCCTGTGTGATGCTTATAAACTCAGGATTGTCTAAAATTCTCTCAGCAAGAAGTTTAATAGGTTTCGGCATAGTTGCAGAAAATAGAAGTGTTTGACGGTTTGATGGAAGGTATGAGAATATTTCATTAATATCATCCAAAAATCCCATGTCAAGCATCTCATCTGCTTCATCAAGAACAACAATACTAGGAGCAAAATCTTTTAAGAGATTCTTTTTAAGAATGTCTAGGAGTCTTCCCGGAGTTGCAACAACAACACTAGCACCTCTTTGGATAAGGTCGATTTGTCTGTTGTAAGAGCTACCACCGTAAACAGTAACTGTTTTAGCATTTATGTTTCTACCATACTTAAAGAGCTCATCGCTTACCTGCGTAGCTAGTTCACGAGTCGGAGTTATAACAAGTATGCTAACTCCGCTTCTTGGGTCAATATTGTTAAGTGCCGGAAGACCAAACGCTGCAGTTTTACCTGTACCTGTGTGTGCTTGACCGACTATATCACGACCTGCAAGTATAAATGGTATTGCCGCTGCTTGAATAGGACTTGGAATTGTAAAACCCGCATCTTTAACGCTTTGAAGTAACTCTTTTTTTAATCCTAGATCATCAAATGTGATCGCCTTTTGTTCTGGTTTTGTTTGTGCATTTTCTTGCATCATTTTCCTTTGAGTAGGAGATGATACAAGCATGCCACAAATGGCAAGGCACCTTCCCCTAAAATATTTAGCGAATTATACCTAAATAAACTGTGTTTTTAATTTAAATAAATTATATTACGAATCAGTTAAGTTTATAATGGGTAAAAAGAGAGGGGTAGCTTTAAATAAATCGTAATTTTTTTAAATTTTGGATATTATACTCTTATGAAAATAGAGACACAATATAGTTATGAAAAAACATGGAGAGTAACAAATGAGGATGACCTTCTTAAGATAATAGAGGAGGAGGTTGGAGATGCTGACCCAAAAGGCACACTGGCGTATATAGCGGAGGCTATAAAAACAGGTAAGGTAATTTTGGTGGGAGGCTGCAGATTTAGAAAAAGTGAGGAAGCAAAAAAATGACAAACGATGTAGCAAAACTTCTCTTAAGGCTTAGCGTAGGAGTAATGATGCTCTTTCATGGGGTTGATAAAATTATAAATGGTATAGGCGGTGTAAAACATTTAACCATAAGCGCAGGAGTTCCGGAATTTTTGGCGTATGGCGTATATGTAGGCGAGATAGTAGTTCCGATTTTGATTTTACTGGGGATTTATGCCAGAGTTGCATCTTTGGTTTTGGCGCTTAATATGCTTTTTGCAATATTTTTAGCATACGGAAATTCACTCTTTACTCTTAGTAAACATGGAGCGCCCGTTTTTGAGCTACCGTTTTTGTATCTTATAATGTCAATTCTGATTTTTATGCTTGGAAGTGGAAAGTACGCACTTAATAGTAAATAGATTAAGGGTGCGGTACTTTTATTTTGGAGTTAAGGCTCCAACCTATAAGTATCATAGCAATAACTACGAGATAAGGCGATAAAAATTCATAGGCAGAACCCAGATAGATAAGCCAGAGCAGGATTGCCCCTAGCGGAGTAGGAACGCCTGTGAAGTATTTGCTTACCTCTCCCGCATCAGCATTAATATTAAACTCTATAAGTCTTCTAAGCCCGAAGATAACATAGTAGATGCTTGCAACTCCGGCGAAAAACATCCAGATACCTGAAAAGCTGATGCTATAAACCGCTTGAAAAATTAAAAATACAGGCACAAGAACAAAACTTAAAAAATCCGCAAAACTATCAAGCTGAATACCAAATTCACTTGAGAGGCTATATTTTCTAGCAATTTTGCCATCAAAAATATCAAAAGCTCCGCCAACCCAAGCCAAAATAATTGCTAAAAAAAAGTTGTTTTGAGTTATAAAGTATGTTGCCAGTAGTCCTGCAGTTATGTTTACAAAAGTAAAGAGATTAGCAAGATTGAAGTGCGATTTGCTAGTAAATAAAAATTTCATAATAATCTTTTTTCTTGAAATTATAGCCTAAAAAAAGTTTTAATTAACAAGGATTTTTAATAGCCTTAACTATGATAAGAATTATCAAAGTTAAGTTTTATATAAGTTGATATTGATTATCATTTCAAAAGTAAACTAAATAAAAGGTTATTAACCATGGAGAAAATAGTTCTTAGTGTATCTCTTGCTGTTTTAATACTAAACAGTAATGTAAGTGCCGCACAAGAAGCATCTCAAAGAGTTAAAGATAGAGAACACTCGGTTAGAGATATAATTGATGAAGTTGCAAAACCCAAAGAAAAAGAGATTACTGTCGTTGAGCGTCTTAAGCATATATTTAAAGACGGTGCGGTTTCAGGGCAGGTCAGAATGTTGTATTCTGGGTATGATAATAGTGCTAGCGAGAATAAATATGCAACTGCAATCGGCGGTTTACTAAAGTATGAACTTGCAGAGTATAAGGGATTTAATGCAGCTATAGAAGTCACGACGGCAAATGATATAAATTTTGCAACAGGTAATTATGCAAAGCAAAACAGTGAGATATCTTCTGAAAAAGGGAGTTATACAGAACTCTCTCAAGCTTATATAAATTATAAAAATGGAGGATTAAACCTCCGTGCGGGTCGTCAGCTTATAGAAACTCCCTTAGCAAACAGCGATGACATAAGAATGATTTTAAATACTTTTGAAGCATATACAGCAACTTATGAGAGTGAGGGGTTGATGCTTATGGGCGGTTTGCTTACAAGATGGCAGGGAACAGACGCTGGTTTGTCTCCTGCAAACCCATGGTCTGATACAGGCAAAGACGGAACATATTTCGGTGGAATCTCATACTCTACTGATTTTATAGATACAAGATTATGGTATTACGACATATCTAAAGATGATAATCCAAACAGCGCAACGGGCAATGTTGCAAACTCTTCGGTTTATGCAGATATATCTCTACATATAGCTTTATCAAAAAATTATGCATTTCATACAAGTGCACAATATATAAATCAGAGCGAATCGGACAACAGTGGTATAGACTCTTCAATATATGGAGCAATGGCTGAGTTAGTAATATTTGAAGATTTTGCTATTTCCGCTGCTTATAACAACTCTAAAAAACAAGCGCTTAAAGGTAGTTTTTCAGGTTTTGGCGGTGGAACTTTATATACAAATATGGACTCCATGATAATAGATGCTATAACTACAGATAGAGATGCTCAAGCTGTTGTAGCTGGTTTTACATACAAACATAATGATTTTGGTTTTATGTATGCATACGGGGATTTTGACGCAAATGCGGACTCTCTTGGAGCAAAAGAGCATATAGTAGAACAAAATATTGGTTTTGAATATACGCCAAATGAGAACCTAACGATTGCAGCTATATATGTTAAAAATGAGGATAAAGAAAACAGTGAGAGTAACGGTGGAGATTGGGAAAATATTAGAGCTTTAATCTCATACAGTTTTTAATATAATGATGAATATCATAATTAATTAATCAACTATTAACATGATATCTATTATCATTATAAAAAGTAAAAAAAGAGTAGAGCATGACAAATCAAACAAAAAGATTAAGTGATTGCAAAAAAGCATGTGTGGTAAAAGTTATTAAACTTCATGCAGATGCAGAACTTAAGAGGCGACTTATATCCTTTTCAATCATGAAAGGTGCGGTTGTTGAGGTTTTGGAGTATGCTCCTGCAAAAAGTACGATAGAGATAAAGGTGGGTAAGATGAGAATTGCTCTTCGAGCTAAAGAAGCCGAGCAAATAGAGGTTGAAAAAATATGAAAGCAGCGATAAAGAGTTGTCCGATAACGGCAAAACATATAAAAATAGCGTTGGTCGGGCAGCCAAATGTCGGCAAAAGTATGCTTATCAACTCTATCTCAAATGCAAATCTGCATGTAGGAAATTTTACCGGCGTTACTGTTGAGAAGAGCGAAGTCCTTTTTGACTATAAAGAGTATCATTTTACCGTAGTAGATCTTCCAGGAACCTATGCATTGAGCGATTACTCTATCGAGGAGAGAGTGACAAGTGAATATCTTTTGAGTCAAGATTATGATCTTATCATCAATGTAGTTGACTCCACAAATTTACAAAAAAACCTTCAACTTACTGCGGAACTTATGAGTATCGGCAAAAAGATGCTGCTTGCTCTAAATATGAGCGATGAGGCGCAAAAAGAAGGGATTAATATAGACAGTGAATATATGTCCGAACTTCTAGGATTTTCTTGTGTGAAAGTCTCCGCCGCAACAAAAGAGGGAATAGCCGACCTTATTGAAGCCATGATAGTCGAATATGAAGCCCAGAGTATGGAGTATAAACTTATATTTAGCGAAGCAGTTGAGGAGGAGATAGGCATAATAGTCGATTACTTGGGTAAACATAATTATAAAGATGAAAATTCCTACAGAAACATCGCGATAAATCTGCTAAAAAATGATAAAAAAACTTATGCAAAACTTCATGATGAACCAATTTGGACGGAGTTGCAGCCAATTTTAATAGATGCATCAAAACATATAGAACTCCATCATGAGTGCAATGACATAAAGGAGGCTTTTGCCGAAGAGTATGCCTCTTTTAACCGCGGAGTTATTGCGGAAGTTTTAAAGCAGGAGAAGGAGACACAGAAGAAAACTTTGACGGATAAAATAGACTCTGTTTTAATACATCAAATGTTTGGCATACCGATATTTCTCTTTTTTATGTGGGCACTTTTTCAGCTAACATTTGAGATAGGCTCTATTCCTATGGAGTGGATAGATGCTTTTTTTGTTTGGTTTGGTGATACAGTCGGTGCAACAATAGCAAATGAGGATATTCGTTCTCTTGTGGTTGATGGCATTATCTCTGGAGTCGGCGCTGTTATCCTTTTTGTTCCAAATATTGCGATACTTTTTGTCGGTATTGCACTTTTGGAGAGTACGGGTTACATGTCAAGAGTTGCGTTTTTGCTTGATGGGTTTTTTCATAAATTTGGTCTTCATGGGCAATCATTTATACCGCTTGTAACCGGTTTTGGTTGCTCGATTCCTGCCTACATGTCGGCGAGGATTTTAAAAAATGACCGTGATAGACTTCTGACGCTTTTTATTATAGGTTTTATGAGTTGCGGGGCAAGACTCCCCGTATATGTTCTTTTTGCAGGTGCATTTTTCTCCGAGTCTATGGCTGGAAACATCCTTTTTGCCATCTATATAGCAGGTGCCATGCTTGGACTTTTTGCGGCTAAAATACTTAAACTTACTGCATTTAAAGGAGTGGATGAGCCGTTTGTTATGGAGATGCCAAAGTACAGATTACCGTCACTAAAGCTGATTTGGCATACGGTTGCTGCAAAAACTTTAATGTACTTAAAAAAAGCGGGAACTTTCATAGCAGCCGCATCAATACTTGTCTGGTTTTTAAGCAACTATCCACACAATGCACAGTTACAAGAGAGCTATGCCCTTAAAATAGAGGAGTCACTAAGTGAGCAGGAGAAGAGAGTTCTTGAAAATATATTTGCAGAGGCTAAATTAGAGCAGAGTTATCTTGGGCAAATTGGTAAATTTTCAGAGCCTCTTTTTGCGCCGTTGGGGTTTGACTGGAAGATGAGTGTGGCACTTCAAACAGGGCTTGCCGCAAAAGAGGTCGTCGTCTCAACTCTGGGCGTTTTATATGCGCTGGGAGGTAATGTTGATGAGCAGAGCATCTCATTAAAAGAGATAATCTCAAAAAATATCTCCTTTCCGTCGGCTGTTGCTTTTATAGTTGTAATAATGATATATCTGCCTTGTTTAGCTGCATCAGTCGTATTTACACGTGAAGCCGGAGGAATAAAATACTTCTTTTATCTTTTTGCTTTTACTTCCATTGTAGCGTACTTGCTAGCATTTATAGCGTTTAATGTTACATCAATACTCTATAATTAAAGATTTTGCATACTATTAACTACTTATTAGTGCATATCTGTTAGAATTCTAACATGAAAAAAATATTAATGATTGAAGATGATTTGGAGTTAGCAGAGATACTTACGGAGTATCTTCAGCAGTTTGAGTTTGAGGTTGTTACTGAAGATGACCCTTTTAAAGCGGTAAGCATATTGAAATTGGAACCTTTTGACTTAGTTATTTTGGATTTAACGCTTCCGGGCATGGACGGTTTGGAGGTTTGTGAAGCGATTCGAGAGAGACAAGATATTCCGATAATAATCTCATCTGCTAGAAGCGATGTGACCGACAAAATAAAAGCACTTGAACTTGGGGCTGATGATTATCTTCCAAAGCCGTACGATCCTAGAGAACTTGAAGCGCGTATCCACTCTGTTTTAAGGCGCTACGAGGCTAAATCGCAACAAAAAGAGGAGTCTAAAAGCGACTTTAAATGCGATGTCTCATCTATGACTATCAGTTATAGGGGAAGAAATATAGATCTTACAAAAGCAGAGTTTGGGATACTCTCTTACATGATAGCAAAACAGGGGTTGGTTGTCTCAAGAGAGGATCTTATCCATAATGTAAATGCTATAAATGAAGATTCGTCAAATAAAAGTATCGATGTAATGGTAGGAAGAATTAGAAACAAACTAGGAGATAAGTCTCTTATAGAATCGGTAAGAGGCGTTGGTTATAAACTTCTTAAGTAAGCAATTCTCTCTTCTTGATTAAAAGTAGGGGATAAACTAGTGCGCCAACATGCCGTTTTAATAACCGTACTTTTTGCACTTACGGTTACTATTATAAGCGTAAGTGTAGTGTTTTGGGAGTTTTTTATTTTAAACAAACAACACTATGTAGACCATATCTTTACAAAACATGCAACAATCACTCAAATATTTCGTCAGCATCAGCAAAAACAAGATTCACAAATCATGCTTGAGGTAAATCTGGCAGTATACAGCTTTGTGTTGGAAAAAAATAATGAAGCAATAAAAACAGTTTTAAAAAATGCAAAAATTTTAAAGAAGAAAGATTTTCAAAGTGTTAAAGCATCTCTTATGTTCTCTCAAGAGGGAGTTTTTACCAAAAAAACAGTAACAGATCTAACTGTAACTATGCTTGAGTTTAATAAAAAAATATATTTTTATATTCAGGCACCAACATCCTCGGTACTTATTTTAGATGAAGGGTCAAAGCCATATAGATACTGGAATGTCGCTTATTCGTACATGACAATTATATTAATAATCTCCTTCTCTTTTGTTTTGATTTTACAAAAATTAAGACCGCTTATCAGACTTAGAAAAAAGATTGCTCTTTATGGCGATGGAAATATGAATATATCTTTTAAAACTAAAGGACATGATGAAATAGCACTTATATCTAATGAACTTGAAGCGACAAGAGAAAAAATCAACATTATTTTAGAGTCACGAACTCTCTTTTTACGAAATATAATGCATGAGCTTAAAACGCCTATTGCTAAAGGAACCATTGCTACTCAAATGCTCGAGTCTCAAAAACAAATAGATAGATTTAGCTCTATTTTTGGGCGTTTGGAGTCTTTAGTTAACGAGTTTGCGCTTATAGAAGAGGTAACTAGCCTTGGGGATAAAACAGATTTTAAAGAGTACCGTTTGGTTGACATTATAGACGGCGCTATAGATATGGCGATGATAGATAAAAGTTCTGTTACGATTGATGTCGAAGCAACTTATAAAATAAATGCAAACTATAGACTCTATACAACAGCAATCAAAAACATGATAGACAACGGCATAAAATACTCAGCAGATGCACATGTGAAAATCTTGATAAAAAACGCTGAGTTATGTTTTGAGAGTAGAGGAGATTGCATTGCACATCCTTTACACTATTATATAGAACCTTTTACTAAAGACAATCCGGCAAAAAACAGTTTTGGGCTTGGTTTATATCTGGTTGATTCTATTTTAAAAGCGCATAATCAGGTGTTGGCACATGAGTATGAAGATGGCACAAATCGCTTTATATTTGCGTAAGCTTTAAGGTGTAAACTAATATTTATGGACAAATATCTTAAACTAAGCGTAGTAATATTTTTTGCTATATCTTTTTTTGTTTTCGGATGGCTCTCTCATACGGCTTACAACCCTATTCATAGGATTAAAGCGCCATCTGTACTTGATGAGATAAAAGAGAAAAAGCTTCTTAACGTAGTGCTGCTAAACTCGCCATCAACTTACTATCTAGGTTCCGATGGACCAAAGGGTTTTGAGTATGATCTTCTTGATGCCTATTCCAAGCATTTAGGAGTTGATTTAAATATAACGATGGTAAATACTACAAAAGAGGCTTTGGAGTTTAGTAAAAAATCAAATATTCATATAATCTCCGCATCTTTGGCAAAAACTAAAATAAAAGAGAAAAATTTTAACTTCGGTCCATCATATTTTGAGGCACAGCAACAGGTGGTATGCTATAGAGGAATGTTATGGCAGGGACACTTTCCAAAAAGTATTGAAGATTTAGCAGGACTTAAAATAGTTGTGGGGGAAGATACAAGCTACAGCGAAACTATAGGGTTGTTACGTGAGGATGGTTTTGATATAAATGCTACATATACGTCAGAATACTCTACAGAAGAACTTTTGGCAAAGGTAGCTACTAATGAGATAGACTGCACTATTGCGGACTCAAACATATACGCCCTAAATCAACGCTATTTTCCAAAGATAGCCCTAGCCTTTTCTGTTAGCAATAGGGAGCAGTTGGCATGGATACTTGCGGCTGATTCAAAGGAGTTAAAAGATGATATGTACTCATGGATTAACGGATTTAATCAAAGTGGAGAGATGGCGCGTCTAAAAGATCACTACTATAGTTTTGCTCTATTTTTTGACTACTATAACACTAAAACATTTTATGACAGGATAAAAACAAGACTGCCTAAATATAAAGAGTTTTTTCAAAAATATGGGGAGAAGTATGATATTCCATGCTCTGTTTTAGCTGCTCAATCATACCAAGAATCACATTGGAACCCAAACGCTAAAAGCTATACAGGAGTAAGAGGATTGATGATGCTAACACTCTCAACGGCAGAACAACTTGGAGTCAAAAATAGACTTGACCCAGAGCAAAGTATAGAGGGAGGGGCAAAACACCTAAATCAGATGTTAAAGCTTGTTCCCGAGGAAGTCGTAGGGGAAGATCGCCTAAAATTTGCTCTTGCTGCATACAATATAGGATTAGGGCATATTTTTGATGCACAGATATTAGCAGAGAGGATGGGGCTAAATAAAAATGTCTGGAGTGATTTGAAAAAAGCAATTCCTCTTCTTGCTCAAAAAAAGTATTACAAAACACTTAAGCATGGGTATGCAAGAGGAAGTGAACCTGTAAAATATGTTGACTCTATATATGACTATAAAGATATTTTACAAAAAAACAGCTATGAGCCATTTTTGAGCAAAGAAGAAAAAAGCAAGATATAAGAAAATAGTGTACAAAAGATTGTAAATAAAATTTTCAAAACATTTGAAAAATAAAATTGTTACACTCTTAAGAAAAAAGATACAAATTTTATGACACATGATTCTACTTAAGTATTACCATATTAAAAATTACAATAGTTGTGATACAATGATTTTTGAACTTAAAAAACTAGAGGATGACATATGAGAAAGTTGAATTTTTTATCATTAGTTGCAGCTGCTGCAATGGTTTTAAGCGTTGGTGCTACGACAGTGAGTGCTGAGGGAATGAAATGTGGCGCCGGTAAGTGCGGTAACTCAAAAAAAGAGATGAAACGCGACAACAAATGCGGAGACTCAAAAAAAGAGATGCAACGTGACAACAAATGCGGAGACTCAAAAAAAGAGATGCAACGTGACAGTAAATGTGGAGACTCAAAAAAAGAGATGAAACGTGACGGCAAGCGTGGTGATGACTAGTATTATATTTTAAGCAGAGACAACTCTGCTTAAAAATTTAATCAATTAAGAGTTTAAAGGATAATTGTGAGGAGTTTGCCACAAAGCCAGCTCTTTTGCATCTAGAAACGATTATTTGATTTTATGAAAAGTTTTTAAATTCCCTATAAAAAGCCGATGAGTGTAACATTTTTTACATGATAATGTATGTAGTCAAGCTTACATACAGAGTTGTAAATAGCTGTTATTATGTGTCAGTTTAAAATTTATTGAGGAGTATGTTATGAACTGCAAACAAATATATCTTAATTTTTCTAGGCTGAGTGAATATGCAAAATCACCCGCTTTATTATTTGCACGATTAGCGGTTGCATATGGATTTTATGGACCTGCTATAAACAAGTGGAGTGATATGAGTGCCGTGGCTGATTGGTTTGCATCTTTAGGAATACCATTTCCAACGCTCAATGCCTACATGGCGGCTAGTACCGAGATGACAGGTGTTGTATTGCTTACTTTAGGGTTTTTGACTCGTTTAATTTCACTACCTCTTATTATAGTGATGATTGTTGCTATTGTAACAGTACATCTTCCAAACGGCTTCTCAGCCGGCGATAACGGTTTTGAAATACCGCTGTACTATATGCTTTTTTTGTTGTTATTTGTATCGCATGGAGCGGGTAAATTTAGTCTTGACAGACTTTTCTTTGGCGAGAAAAGTTAGAGGATAGCTCTTTTTTTGCGGAACAAAAAGCAAGAAATATTGGTACAATAAAGTATGATTTTAAATATACGCAGAAATTTTTTCAAACAGAGCTTTTTAGGTGGAGCTATTTTACTTTTTTACGGCTCCTCTTTATATGGTGCAGCGGAGCCTTTAAAAACTCTCACGCTTGTACAAGAAGATCTTTTTCCCAAAGCAAAAGAGTTAGATGTCGATACTGCTTCTTATCTTCTGCTTATTTTAGACCACTCAAGGATTAGCACTACAGAAAAAAAGTTTCTTCGTAACGGAGTTCAATGGCTACATGAAGAGTCTTTGAAGCTTTATGGTAAACTTTATTACAACCTCTCACAGCAAAAGCGACAAGATGTATTACAAGAGATTGCAGAATATGGATGGGGCAAGTCATGGATTGAATCTCTTTTGACCTATAGCATGGAAGCGCTCTACAGTGATGCTAGTTATGGTGTTAATAAAAGAGATGCAGCGCAAAGATGGCTCGGATTTAGCGCAGGAGAGCCGCATCCAAAAAGAGCTTATTTATGATGTATGATATATGTATTATAGGAAGTGGCGCAGGCGGTTCGCCAGTAGCTTACGAGCTAAGTCGTGCCGGTTTTAGTGTCGTAGTGCTTGAAAAGGGAAAAGAGTATAAGGAAGATGATTTTAACAAAGATGAGTTAGCAGTTTCGCGCCGTGAACTTTTTACCCCTGACCTTAAGCAGGAACAGCATGTTATCTATGAGTTAGATGCAGAGCAAAAACGCACAAGATATGTAGGAAGTGAAGAACAATGGAGTTTTTGGAATGGCTCTATGGTGGGAGGATCTTCAAATTTAATGAGCGGTTTTTTTCACCGTTTAAAGCCAAATGATTTCAAGCTTCTCTCGACTTACGGCAAAGTAGAGGGCGCAAATGTGGTGGATTGGCCTCTCTCTTATGAAGAGCTAGAACCTTACTATGAAAAAGTTGAGCGCATAGTGGGTGTTTCGGGGGAAGTAGTGCCACACTCCTTTTTAGAGCCTCGAAGTACGGCGCAGTTTCCTTATGTAAAACTCCAAGAGAGCAGAGTGACAAAGTGGTTTGATAGAGCGTGCAAATCTCTTAGATTTGAGGCTATCGCTACTCCAAGGGCAATCCTCTCACATGCCGCATTAGAGCGCAACAGCTGCTCTTACTCCAATTTTTGCGGGAGTTACGGATGTGCAACAGGTGCAAAAGGAAGTAGTAGAGCGGCACTTCTTCAAAAGTGTAATGCAACGATTATTACACAA
>NZ_JALNZY010000071.1 GCF_023229105.1 Sulfurimonas sp. | reverse complement strand
TTTATAGACTTGAGAGTGATGCGACTAAGGTTACAAAAGCGCATTACTATGATGTCGATTTTAAGACGCATGAACTCTCTGCAAAAATCTTTGTTTTAGCTGCACAAGCAATAGAGAGCTCACGATTGCTTTTGAACTCAAAAAATCACTTTTTTCCTTATGGCTTAGCCAACAATGAGCATCAAGTGGGAAAAAATCTTATATTTTCCGCAGGGGGAGCAGGGGAGGGACGATTTCGTTTTCAAACGCTTACAGAAGTAGAACAAAAAGAGCTTATGGAGGTCGGACTTTTTTTCAATCGCTCCCTGCAACAATGGTATGAGTATAAAAAGAGTGGTAAAAAAATTAAGGGAGGAACTATAGATTTTCTGTTTGAACATCAAAATTTAATTCCTCGCATAAAAAGAGCCTTTTATGATGAAAATGGACAAATTGTCTGGGGCGAGGCTCTTGCGAAAAAAGTTCATAAGGAGCTTACGACTTCAAAGGTTTTAAATTTTGAAGTTTTTAATGATTGGCTTCCTACGGATGAGTGTTTTATAGGTATTGAGGAAGATGTAAAAGATAAGTATGGTATCCCAGTAGGTGCGATACATCTTTATAGCCATCCACATGATAGAGAAGTCGGAAACGAGTTGGCAAAAAAGGCGGTAGAAGTTTTAAAACAGATGGGCGCCACAGAGATAAGCTACAATATCTCCTCGGCACCTCCGTCAAACCTTGCTGCAGGCGGCTGTAGGTTTGGAGAAAATCCTCAAACCTCCGTACTTGATAAAAATTGTAAAGCACATGCGTTAGAAAATCTTTATGTAACAGATGCTAGCTTTATGCCAACAGGAGGAAGCGTTCCCTACACATGGACGATATACGCGAATGCTTTTCGTGTAGCAGATATTTTACTAAAAAGATTAAAAACCTAACTCTCTATAGCTTTTTATTTCGCCAATTCAAGTTTAAAGAGGCATCCCCTCTTTGCCATTAGCCAATGTGCTTAAAAAGCTCTCCATATCATATTTAACTCTGTACTCAGGTGTCATTATGTGGATTAGGATATCACCTAAATCAACGACAATCCAGTCACTGCTCTCATCTACGTTGATAAATTTTTCTGCGGGTTTGAGCTCTTTTTTTAGGTGATCTAAAAGAGCCATCGTATGTCTTGAACCGAGTGATGATGCGATAATGGCATAATCTACAAAGTAGTTTTTGTCTTTAAGGTCAAAAACCTCCACGTTTTCCGCTTTATTTTTGTTTAAGACCTCGGTTATTCTTTCTATTCTGTTTTGCAATAGTTTTCCTTGTAAAAATTATATATCTCTTTTGCGCATTTTTTTGGCAGTTTTGAGATTTCAATGTTATCTCTAAGCTTGGTTGATGATATTTTCTCATCAACATCCAATCTTAAAAAATGCTCTGAAATCTCAATATTGTCCCTTGGAACTACAAGGAATGACACTAACTCTTTAAGTTCATCATACCTACTCCATCTCTCAATAAAAGATAGGTTGTCGGCACCGATTACAAGGTATATTTTCTTATAACTTTTTAAAAGGTGTTTAACCGTTTCTATGGTTGTTACTTGCTTTTCTTGAAGAACTTCATAGTCCGAGACTTCAACATTTTTATATTTGCCAAAAACCTTTTTTAACCACGCCACTCTAAGAGATGCAGGAGCGTGAAATTTTGATTTAAACGGACTTAAAAATGTTGGCATTATTATAACTTTGTCAATATCTTTGAAATTTCTCAAAGCCTTAACAATTGCCTCATGACCGATGTGCGGCGGGTCAAAAGAGCCGCCAAAAAGTGCGATTGTATCCATATTTAAAGCGAATTATAACTAAGTTTAGGTAAAATTACCCAATTTTATTTTAATTAGGAAATAGCATGGCACTAAAGATAGCAATTAATGGATTTGGTAGAATCGGCCGCTGCGTAGCTCGAATTGCTGCAACAAGAGATGATGTAGAGATTGTAGCTATAAATGACATGGCAAGCATGGATATGATGCTCTATCTTCTCAAAAATGACTCCGTTCATGGAAGATTTGGCAGTGAAGTAGTGCAAATTGATGATGAGAACATTACAATTGACGGCAAAAAGATTAGAGTTTTTAGTGATCGTGATCCAAAAAACCTCAAATTTGCTGAGTGCGGTGCAGAGATGGTTTTAGAGTGTTCGGGTGTTTTTTTAACTCAAAAATCAGCTCAAGTGCACATTGATAACGGTGTTGAAAAAGTCCTTTTCTCTGCCCCGTCAAAAGACTCAGAGACAGCGACTTTCGTTATGGGTGTAAATGAAAATCTTTATGATGGACAAAAAATAGTCTCAAATGCATCTTGTACTACAAATTGTCTCGGTCCTATAGCAAAAGTTCTAGATGACGCTTTTGGGATTGAAAAAGGTCTTATGACTACTATACACGCTTACACAAATGATCAAAATATTTTAGATGTCAAACATTCAAAAGACAAGCGTCGCGCAAGAGCAGGTGCTATCAATATGATTCCTACAACAACGGGAGCTGCTAAAGCCATCGGTTTAGTCCTTCCTCAACTAGTTGGAAAACTTCACGGACAGAGCGTGCGTGTACCGACGCCAGATGTATCTATGGTTGATTTGAACGTAATTGTTAAAAGAAAAACTACAAAAGAAGAAGTGACTGCCGTATTTAACCAAATGGCAGATACAAATCTAAAAGGGCTTCTTTTAATGGATAAGGAGATGAGAGTATCTCAAGATTTTATCGGGAGTACATACAGCGCTATAGTTGCAGAGGATTTAACGCAAGTAATGGCTGATGATATGGTAAAAATTATGGCTTGGTATGATAATGAGTGGGGGTACTCTACAAGACTTATAGATATGGCTCTTCATATTAGCAAATAGGCAAAATATGGAACTTTTAAATATTAAAAATTTAGACCTTGCCGGTAAAAAAGTTTTTATCAGGTGTGATTTTAACGTACCCATGGATGAGTTTGGAAATATATCTGATGATCGTCGTATCCGCTCTGCACTTGCTACTATAAACTACTGCCTCGATCAAGATTGTGCAGTTGTATTAGGCTCTCACCTTGGACGTCCAGACGGTCAGGTGGTTGAAAAATATTCGCTGATTCCGATTGCTAGAAGAATTCAGCATCTTCTAAAAAGAGAAGTTACCATAGCAAAAGATGTAGTCGGCGAAGATGCAATGCTAAGAGCATCAGAGTTAAAATCAGGAGAAGTTTTACTCTTGGAAAACCTTCGTTATGAAGCGGGGGAGACAAAAAATGACGTAGAATTATCTAGAAAATTGGCTTCAATGGTGGATTTTTATATAAATGATGCATTTGGAGTCAGCCATCGTGCGCATTCGTCTGTTGAGGGGATAACTCATTTTTTTGATTCTGAACATAAAGCCGCAGGGTTTTTACTTCAAAAAGAGATACAATTTTTTGACAAGTTGATACAAAATCCTGTTCGACCTTTTGCTGCTATAGTAGGCGGTTCAAAAGTCTCAGGCAAGCTTGAAGCGCTTATAAATCTTCTGCCTAGAATTGATAAAGTTTTAATCGGCGGGGGAATGGCATTTACGTTTTTAAAAAAGTTAGGACATGATATCGGCGATTCACTTGTTGAAGATGATCTGCTTGAAGATGCGGGATATATCATGGAAGAGGCAAAAAAACTAGGTGTTAAATTTTATCTTCCGGTTGATGTTGTTGCAGCGGAAAGGTTTGCAGAGGATTCTGCCATAAAAATAACATCGGTTCAGGAGATTCCACGTGGATGGATGGGTCTTGATATAGGACCTGCAACAGTTAGACTTTACAAAGAAGTTTTAAGTGATGTTCAGACTGTTTTATGGAACGGTCCCATGGGTGTTTATGAGATGGATAAATTTGCCAGAGGCTCAAACGAGATAGCACACTATGTTGCCGACAGCTATGCTACAACTGTTGTAGGCGGCGGCGATACGGCGGATTTGGTTCAAAGAATAGGCGTGGATGATGAGATTACCTTTATCTCGACAGGCGGCGGCGCTTCTTTGGAGCTCTTAGAGGGCAAAGTTTTACCAGGAGTAGCATCTTTGGTTATTCAAGAGGGTTAAAATATGATTATTGC
Organism: Sulfurimonas sp.; assembly: GCF_023229105.1. Classification (GTDB taxonomy): domain Bacteria; phylum Campylobacterota; class Campylobacteria; order Campylobacterales; family Sulfurimonadaceae; genus Sulfurimonas. The sequence continues at coordinate 6,009 of NZ_JALNZY010000071.1, read as the reverse complement.
AGCAAATTTAAAAACAAATCTTACAAGAGAAAAAACTGCCAAATATATAAGTGAAGTGGAGAGTTATGTAAGAAAAAATAGCATTACCAGTGAAGTTTTCGTTTTTCCTGCAACTTCAAGTTTAACTTCACATACGGGAGCAGTAGTAGTTGGTGCTCAAAACGCCTATCCCACAATCAACGGCGCATTTACAGGCGAAATCGGCTATGAGCAGTTAGAAGAGTTTGGCATAAAAACTATTCTTATAGGTCATAGCGAGAGAAGACATCTTCTAGGTGAAACGCAAGAGGAACTTATAAAAAAGTTCAATTTTTATAAGGAGCTAGGTTTTAAGATTATTTACTGTGTCGGGGAACCGCTAGAGATAAGAGAAGCTGGTTTTGAAACAATGATGGAGTATATTTCTAAGCAGTATGAGGGAATAGACGTGACATACGAAAATCTTATAATAGCTTACGAACCAGTTTGGGCGATAGGAACGGGACTTACCCCGACTTCAGAAGATATTGTAGCCATACATGCAGAGTTAAAGAAAAAATCTTTAGCTCCTATACTTTACGGAGGAAGCGTTAAAGTTACAAATGCTAAGGAAGTTTTGGCTCTTGATGGCGTTGATGGCATTTTAGTAGGTGGTGCCGCACTCTATGCAGAACATTTTTGTACAATGTGCGAGTATGCACAGGAATTAAATAAATAAAATTATAGGAGAAAGTATAATGGTAATGAAGGGTAAAAGAGGTTTAATAGTAGGTTTAGCAAACGATAAGTCAATAGCATATGGGATAGCAAAGTCGTGCCATGAGCAGGGGGCGGAGTTAGCATTTACATACTTAAACGATGCATTGAAAAAAAGAGTTGAGCCTTTAGCTGCATCATTTGGCAGCGATAAAGTGTACGAATTAGATGTCTCTAATGAGGAGCATATGTCAAATATTGCTTCATTAATAGAGAAGGACTTCGGCAAGATAGATTTCCTTGTTCACTCTGTTGCATTTGCACCAAAAGAAGCCCTTAGCCAGCCATTTATGAAAACTACAAAACAGGCATTTCAAATCGCTATGGATATTTCTGTTTACTCCTTGATAGATTTGACAAATTGTTTAGAGAGTGTCTTAAGCGATAATGCTTCAATCCTTACCCTATCGTATTTAGGCGGACCAAAATATATAGTAAACTATAATGTTATGGGTGTAGCAAAGGCAGCACTTGAATCTACCGTTAGATATATGGCAGTTGAGCTTGGAAGAAAAGGTCAAAGAGTCAACGCCATTTCTGCTGGACCAATTAGAACTTTGGCGGCAGCCGGGATAGGTGACTTCAAACAGATTCTTAATTGGAATGAGATAAACTCTCCGCTTAAGAGGAATGTAACAACAGAGCAGGTCGGCAACTCTGCGATGTATCTTCTGAGTGACTTGGCTTCTGGTGTTACGGGGGAAGTTCACTATGTGGATGCAGGATATAATATCATGGGCATGGCAGCAGCTGAGACAACCTCGGAGGGCAAAACTGTTCTTGCTTGGGATTTAGCTAAAAAATAGTATCTATATATGGCTTGACTCTTTTAGCCGGAGTTGAGCCGCACATTTTCTTACTGCTCTATTTTTAATCAGTTATCTTTTACAATAATAAAATTCATATGTCATAATTTCTTCATCACAAAAAGGAGATAAAATGAAATCAATAAAACTTAGTTTATCGTTAGCTCTTATCGCAACCATGGCATTTGCAGAAGAAAAGAGTTCTGATATCAGTATAAGTGCAAACATGTCAATTACAAGCAACTATGTATGGAGAGGAATGACTCAAAGCCATAACTCTGCAGCAGTACAAGGCGGAGTTGATTTAGATTATAAAGATTTATATGCTGGCGTCTGGGGATCAAATGTGGATTTTTCAGATGATAAAAATTCTTTGGAAGCAGATATTTATGCAGGATACGCAAGCGAACTCGAAGGAGTCGGTTTTGATATTGGAGTAATACAGTACATTTATCCAAATATGTCAGATGAGTATAACTTTGCAGAGGCATATTTTGGATTAAGTAAAGAGTGGGAAAAGTTTGGTCTTAGCGCAAAATATAGCTTAGGTATTGAGACTGATGACCTAGACCCTGAGGATTATTGGGAAGTCGGTGCTTCAGTCAAATTGCCGTATGATATAGGGCTTGCAGCTAGTTACGGCGACTATGACAACATAGGCACTAACTATTTGGTAAGACTAAATAAATCATTTGAGAAATTTGATTTAAGTGTCGCGTATATTGATTTTAATCATGACACTGATTCTAGTTCTGATGAAGAGAATGTAGTCGCTACGATAAGCTTTAGTTTTTAATCCAAAAAGCCGGAAGGTTCGTTCATATTCCCTGTGTGGAGTATGATTATTTTGAAATCTGCTTTATTTTACCTCTTTTAATTGTTGATGCTGAACTTTTTTATCTGCATCTGAAGTATCTAGCGGATATTGATTTTAACTTTTTAAGATATAATTTTTACAATGAATAAGCTAATAAAAAAAATATTTTACATACTCTTTATGTTAATTTTAATCTCCATTATCTCTTTTTTGGCAATCCACGGGGCACCAAATAGTTTTTTTGCAGCCGGCGAGCTAAATCCAAACATGACAGAGGAAGCAATAGCCGCACTTAAAGCGGTATATGGACTTGATAAACCGCTCTTTGAGCAGTACGCTGATTGGGTTATAAATATATTTAGTCTAAATTTCGGTATCTCTTTTGTGAGCGGTCAAGATGTAAGCACTGAGATACTAAAGCGGCTTCCAGTAACACTCATTATGAATATAACGGCACTTATTGCAGTGTTTGTTATCTCTTTGTATTTGGGTATAAAGGCGGCACTTGGATATGAAAAAAAGAGCGACTACCTGATTCGCCAAATTTCTCTTATTTCTTTTTCCATGCCCTCTTTTTATTTGGCACTTCTTTTTATCATTTTATTCTCCTTGACATTAGGAATATTTCCTATTTCCGGCTTGCATTCGGTAGAACCAAAAGAGGGATTTGCCTACTATCTTGACATGGCATGGCATCTGGCATTGCCGGTTGGAGTTATGATATTTGTAGGGCTTGGCAGCATGATAATCTATATACGTTCCTTGACTTTAGAGATACTAAAGAGTGATTATTACTACTTTGCACTTTCTCGCGGTTTGAGCAAAAAAGAGCTCTTTAGATACTATATACTTCCAAATCTGCTTCCGCCGATTGTTACTCTTTTAGGATTATCGCTACCCGGGCTTATAGGAGGAAGTGTTATACTTGAGTCAATTTTTGGGATAGAGGGAATGGGGCAGCTTTTTTATATGAGTGCACTAAGTCGTGACTATCCGATAATCATGGGAACTTTAATGATAACTGCATTTTTAACGCTGCTTGGAAATATGATAGCGGATTTAATTCTTTTGAAATTAAATCCATATATGATGAGAGAGTAAAATAACTAATGAGATTTTGCTCATTATAGGGCATAATATTAGCTAAAGAGTGCCTTAAGAGCATCAACACCCTCTTTTTGCTCGCTTATTTCACCGTTTTGGCTAGGCTTATCGCTCTCAAGTAGTTCAATATTTAAACCGCTAAGCATAGATGCCAAACGGATATTTATACCACTTTTACCTATTGCTTTTGATTTTTGATCAGAGTTGAGCGTTACTATAGCTTTATTGGCTTCGCCATTTTCATCTTTTATAATCTCAACACTAGAGATAATTGCAGGACTCATAATTCTTGATATAAAAAGTTCAGGGATGCTAGAATATTCAATACAATCTATATTTTCACCGATAAGCTCTTTGCTCACTGCATTGATACGAACCCCTTTGACTCCGACCGTTGCACCCACAGCATCAACTTGCGGATGCATACTAATAAGTGCTATTTTGGCTCTTTCCCCTGGGATGCGAGCACTTCTTTCTATAACTACAGTTCCATCTGCAATCTCAGGAACCTCAAGAGCTAAAAGCTCCTCTAAAAATTTTGGAGAGGTACGTGAGAGCTCAATTTGAATACCGTTTTCTTTATCCATATTTACACGGCGAACAACGGCTTTTAAATGGTCTCCGACTTTAAAAACTTCCCCTTTTATACGACTTTTCATCGGTAAAACAGCACGAACTTCATCGATATCTATATAGGTTGCATTATTTTTATCTACCCTAGTTACTCTGCCTGTTACTAGCGTTGCGATTTTAGCTTTATACTTGTTGAAAATTTCATCTTCAACAAGTCTTTGAACATGGTACTCAATCTCACGGTGAAGCGTTGAGGCTGCAGTTCTTCCATACTCTTCTAAATCATGTGGAATTTGAAGCTGATCGTCAAGTTCTACTTGATCGTCATACTCTCTTGCTTCGGTAATAGAGATATATGCAGGAGCTAAATCTTCATCTTTGAGTTTTTCATCATTATCTGCCACGACCGTTATTGTTTGAATAAGATCAATAGTTTTTGTCTCTTTGTTTATTACTGCTTCAAAAGCAAATTTTTGGTTTATTACCCTTTTAGCGGTCTGAATAAATGCTGTTTTTAGGGCCTCTTTTACATTTTCAGGTTTAAGACCTTTTTCATGTGCGATTGCTTCAACTATATCTAGAATTTTTTCCATTATTATATCCTGTGCAAGATTGTCTCATAAAAAAACAGTGTTAAAAGTATTTTAGGGATTTCTTATGAAGAGTGACACTATACCAAAATAGTCATAAAAATAGCTTTAATACGATTTTTAGTAGAGTTTTACTATAATGCAAGAAAATATAGCACTTAAAAAGAAGGATAGATAATGGATTTAAAATTTGCAAGAACAGATATTACAACAAAGCCTAAAAAGGCTGAACTAGATAAGATGGAGGCTACTCTTGAAAAACAAGAGAGTGTAATTTTTTATTTTGACAGAGAAAACTCACACAAAGATTTATTAGAGCTTCAAGACTATTTTGAAGCAAAAGGTAAAAGTTTTTATATGAATGAGGTCAAATACGGACTTGCTGATAATGAGTACATGTACCAAGTTCACATTATAAATTAAGTTTTTGTAATGTCAAAAAAGTTATTTATTGAGACATTAGGTTGTGCCATGAACTCTCGTGATAGTGAGCATATGATTGCAGCACTAAGAGAAAAAGAGGGTTATGAGATTACTGATGACTTAAAGAGTGCAGATCTTATTTTAATAAATACCTGCTCGGTAAGAGAAAAGCCTGTTTCTAAGCTTTTTTCAGAACTCGGCGTCTTCAACAAAAAGAAAAAAGAGGGCGCGAAGATAGGTGTCTGCGGTTGTACTGCATCACACCTAGGCGAAGAGATTATTAAAAGAGCGCCTTATGTAAGTTTTGTTCTTGGGGCTAGAAACGTCTCTAAAATTACGGAAGTTTTACATAAGGATAGGGCAGTTGAAGTAGATATAAACTATGATGAGAGTTCCTTTGCTTTTGATGATTTTAGGACATCCCCTTATAAAGCCTATATAAATATCTCAATTGGATGCGACAAATCTTGCACCTACTGTATTGTTCCAAAAACTAGAGGCGAGGAGATATCTATTCCTGCAGAGCTTATTTTACGTGAAGCACAAAGAGCAGTTGACTCGGGAGCTAAAGAGCTTTTTCTTTTAGGACAAAACGTAAATAATTATGGACGCCGTTTTTCTGGAGAATATGAGAAGATTAATTTTACACAACTTCTTCGTCGTCTTAGTGAAATTGAGGAGTTAAAGAGAATCCGCTTTACCTCTCCGCACCCTTTGCATATGGATGATGAGTTTATAGAGGAGTTTGCAAAAAACCCTAAAGTATGTAAATCAATGCATATGCCGCTTCAAAGCGGCTCTAGCAAAGTGCTAAAAGAGATGAAGCGCGGCTATACAAAAGAGTGGTTTTTAAATCGTGTCAAAAAGTTAAGAAGCGTCTGCCCTGACGTAAGTATTTCAACAGATATAATTGTTGCATTTCCTGGCGAGAGTGATGAGGATTTCATGGAGACGCTTGATG
>NZ_JALNZY010000027.1 GCF_023229105.1 Sulfurimonas sp. | reverse complement strand
AGGAAAAAGAAAAAGGTAGTTTACTATGAAATATATTTTAATCTTTACAATGACTCTATTTTTGAGTTTATCAAGTTTAGCTGCAGAGGAGTTTACAAAAGCTGCGACTATTAAGCCGGAGTTGGTTCAAAAAGGTTCACAAAAAGAGTGGTGTCCTGTATGCGGGATGAAAATAGGAATGTTTTATAAAACTTCCCATGCTTCAAAAATTCATGATGACAAACAGAGACAATACTGCTCTATAAGATGTTTGGCTGTTGATATGAAAGAGCACGATATAAATCTTGATGATATAAAAGTTGTTGATGTAACATCTCAAAAGCTTATAGATGCCAATAGTGCATTTTATGTAGTCGGTTCAGATGTTCAAGGAACTATGACAAAAGTTAGTAAATTGGCTTTTGCAGATAAAAAAGCGGCTGAAGCTTTTAGTGATGAGCATGGAGGAAAGATTGTTGATTTTAAAACTACTCTAAAAATGGCTCAAGATTCACTCAGCTCTGATATACAAATGGTTCAAAACAATAAAGAGAAAAAAATGTACCCTATGGGTAAAAACATCTTTGAGAAAAAATGTAAACAAAACTTAGATATCAATGCTTACCTTGAGATAAACGAACTAAAAGCTGGGATAAAAGAGAAAAATCTTTGTGGGGAACTTCAAGAGCCACAACTTCAAGCACTCTCTTTATATCTTTGGGAAGTAAAAAGATTTGGTGATGCTAAAGGCGGAGAGTATATACACGTTGCTGAAGATGAAAAATGTCCAATTTGCGGTATGTTTGTGTACAAATATCCAAAATGGGCTGCACAGATATTTTATGGTGAAAAACATTACTCATTTGACGGTGTAAAAGATATGATGAATTACTATTTTGATAATAAAGATGGTATCTCAAAAATGCTAGTAAGTGACTACTATTCCCAAAAAGCAATAGATGCTACAAAAGCTTACTATGTAATAGGAAGCGATGTTTATGGACCTATGGGACATGAACTTATCCCATTTAAAAATGAAAGTGAAGCTAAAAATTTCAGTATGGACCATAAAGGTTTTAAAGTATTGAAGTTTGAAGAGATTAATCTAAAAGAGGTTCAAAAATTAGATGACTAAAAAAAGTAAGTTTTTATTTTACTTTTTTTTTACTCTAGCTACTCTTTTTATTGCCGAAATAAGTTTTCTTTATGCTACTAAAAGTATGAATAAAGAGAGCTATGAAGCTAAAAGAGAGCTTGTTGAGTTGCTAAGGCTTCCGGATTTAGCAATTTCAACAGAAGCAACTTATGTAAGGCATAGAAGTTTAAGCGATCTTTTTTCAATCTATAAAGATGATGGAAGTTTAAGAGAGTACTTCGCCTCAACCTATATTTTTTCCCACTCAAATATAATAAATTTAAAGAGTACAAATGAAAAATAAAATTAACATATATATAGTCGAATATGCTATAAATTCTCTACTTCGTCAAAAATATAAAACTTTTTTTATAGCATCTATCTTAACTCTGCTTGTTTTTTTACTAAGTTCACTATTTTTTATAACAAATTCTATAAAGTATGAACTTCAAGCTACAGTTGAATCTCTTCCTGAGATAACAGTTCAAAAGATAAAAGCAGGCCGACACTATGACATAGACGAGAGTGTAGCTGATAAAATTTTACAAATTACAGGGGTGCAGAGTGTTGTTGCTAGAGTCTGGGGATATTACTACTTTGAAAATGCTGGTGTAAACTTTAGTATCGTTGGCATAAATGAGTATGAGGAACAATATAAAAATAGTCTTCAAAAAGTTGCAAAAAAACTAAATTTTGATAATAACGCATCCATGATAGTTGGAGAGGGTGTTAAAAAAATTATGGATGATAACTACTACAAAGAGTATTTCAATTTTATAAAACCCGACGGAACACTTAAAAAAATAACGATAGGCGGCGTATTTAAGGCAGATACGGAGTTAGAGTCAAATGATGTAATAGTTATGAGCAAAGAGCTTGTTAGAGAGATTTTTGATATTGATGCAAAAAAAGCTACTGATATAGTTGTAAAAGTTGCAAATCACAATGAGATTGCCACCATTGCTTCAAAGATAAAACTTATGTATCCAGACAGCCGAGTCATTACAAAAGATGACCTTAAAATCAGTTATCAAAATATTTTTGATTATAAGAGTGGGATTTTTTTAGCGCTTTTTGTTGTCTCAATATTTACTTTTTTCATAATTATATATGATAAAACAAGCGGTCTAAGCAGCGAGCAAAAGAGAGAGATAGGAATACTCAAGGCTATTGGCTGGAGAGTTGATGATGTTTTAAAGGAGAAGTTTTATGAGGGGTTTATCGTCTCAATTTTCTCTTATGTTATTGGAATTATCTTCGCACTGGCATTTGTATATATACTCAATGCTCCTCTTTTACAAAATATTTTTACAGGATACTCACAGCTTAAAACCTCTTTTACGCTTCCCTTTGTGCTTGATATGCAGACATTAGCACTTATATTTTTTCTTAGTGTTCCTATTTATATAGCGGCAACAATTATTCCTTCATGGAGAAGTGCCACACTTGAAGCAGATGAGGTTATAAGATAGTGATAGAATTAAAAGAGATACTCAAGCAGTATGAGGTAAATGCGCAAGACACAGTTACGGCACTAAAAGGTATTAACTTACATATCAAAGAGGGTGAACTTGTAGTGCTAAGAGGTGCAAGTGGAAGCGGAAAAAGCACCATTCTTTCGCTTATTGCCGCACTTAGTAAACCCACAAGCGGAGAGGTAATAGTTGATGGAGAGAGAATTTCAAAACTCCCAGACAACTTTGCATCTGAATATAGACGACACTCTATAGGGTTTGTTTTTCAAAAGTACAATCTTATACCTTCTCTTAGCGTGAAAGAGAATATTATTTTGCCGCTTGTTCCCATAAATTTGCGTGAAAAAGAGATTGAGGAGAAACTTTTAAGAGTTTTAAAAATGTTTCATATTGAGCATAAGGAGCATCAGATTGTTAAAAATCTCTCAGGAGGCGAGCAACAAAGAGTTGCCATTGCTAGAGCAAATATAAATAATCCAAAGATTATTTTAGCAGATGAGCCTACGGCAAATCTGGATGAAAAACTCTCTCTACATTTTATACAGATGCTAAGAGAGCTAAAAGCAGAAGGAAAAACGATAGTAGTAGCAACACATGACCCGCTTTTTTTCGGACTTGATTTTGTCGATAGAGAGATTGAGATATATCAAGGAACGATTCTCTAATGCTCTTTACTCCTGAAGTTTTAACCATACTTATCTTAAACACGCTTTTTGCGCTCTTTGCTATTGTTGCGTTTGTACTAAGTGTAAAAATATTTTTAAATTGGAATATAAACTCCACTTCTGCTACGCAGTATGAACTAGAAAAACAGAGTTTTTTAGCTTCAACAATCATAAAATATATATTTAGCATAAAAGTGCCTCTGTTTTTGTTTTTTATCTTTGCGCTTGATAAGATATCAAATGTTATTACAGGTGCTATGTGTGCTGCGGGAGTCGTAGATGCGACACAAACAGGGACATATCTGATTATTTTAAAAATCATAAATTTATATCTCTTTGCCTATTGGTTAAAGTTGCATAATCAAGATATGCTAAGTAAAAACCAGCCTTACACAAAGTTAAAATTTGGACTTTTTATTCTATTTTTTCTTTTTTTAATGGTCGAAATAGTCTTAGAATTTACAATGTTTCAAAGCATAGAAATCGATAAAATGGTAAGCTGCTGCGGCAGCATCTACTCTAGTTCTTCAACTTCTGCAATATCAACACTTTTTACTTTAGATCACTCTATTTTACTTAGTATTTTTTATACAAACTATTTAGTAATGTTTATATTTTATATTTTTAAAAACAGATACCTTTTTAGCCTGGCAAATATTATTTTTATCCCAGTTTCGCTTGTGTCACTTATTTTATTTTTCGGCACCTATATTTATGAGCTTCCATCTCATCACTGCCCATTTTGTTTTCTACAAGGCGATTACTACTATGTCGGTTATCTTATCTACTTTTTGCTTTTTATGGGTACCTTTCAGGGCTTGGCGCTGGGGTTTGTAAAAGAGTCAAACAGAAGCTATAAAATATCACTTTTTTTTAACTCTGTTTATGTTATATTGCTCTCATTATATGTAGCTTTGTACTACATAAAAAATGGTGTTTTTTTATAAGGAAGTATATGTTGAAGTTTAAGGTAGTTCTATTTTCATTGTTTATGCTTATCTTTTTAGGTTGCGAAAAAGAAGTTGACAAAGGTCCTGCAAAAGTTCATTGGGATAGAGATATGTGCGCTAGATGTGTTATGGTTTTAAGTGATAGAAAAAACACCTTACAACTTAAAGATCCTAATACGCAAAGAGTATTTAAATTTGATGATATCGGATGTATGGTATTATGGTTTAAAGAAGAAAACATAGAGTATAAAGACACCGTTGAAATCTTGATTACTGATGCAATAACAGGAGAGTGGATAGATGCAAGAAAAGCATTTTACGCAACTGAGAACATTACCCCGATGGGTTACGGTTTTAGCGGGTATAAATCAAAAGAATCCACAAAAGATGGTAAAGAATTTATAAGCTATGATGAGGCAGTAAAAAGAGTATTGAAAATTGAAGGGTATTAATTTAAAAAAATGAAAAGTTATATTAAAAATACAATTTTTTTTCAGAATATAGATGAGGAGACAATAAAAAAAATAGAAACCTTTACAACAGAGCATAAGGTTTCTAAAAATAGCATTGTCTTTTATGAAGGTGATAGTCCAAAACACCTATATCTTTTAACAAAAGGTGTTATAAAGCTCTATAAAACATCTTCAAATCATAAAGAGATAGTATTAAAATATTTTCATAATAATGAACTCATTGGGGAAGTTGCAAATTTTGAGAACATTCCTTATCCGGCAACTGCTAAAGCATATAGTGATGTAGAGGTGTTAAAAATAGATTTTGAAAAATTAAAAGATATTATTTTTTCAAATCCAAATATGGCATTTAATATTCAAACATCTTTAATAAGAAAGATTAAAAATCTTGAAAATATAATATCTACAAACCTAGTCCTTGACTCAAGAGAGAGGGTCGCTAAATATATTTACAATCATTCAGAAGACTTCTTTGAAACTAAAAACATAGAAATAGCAGAGATATTAGGCGTTTCCCCAGAGACTCTCTCAAGAATACTGAAATTTTTCAAAGATAAAGAGATACTAAATATTAAAACGAAATATGTAGATAAAGAAGCTTTAATCGAGTATTTTTAAAGTAAAAAAAGAGAGATAAAACACGTTTCGTGCATGCCATACTTTTAACATGCATAAGGTTTTATCTACTCCAAGATATAATAAACCACTCTTCTCCCTCATCAATTGTCAAGAAACTATCAAGAAACTCAACATAAATAATTGACACTATCCTTTTATACTTCTGGCATATACAAATAAAGGAAGAAAAAATGAAACTCATATTTGCTCTGTTTTTGTTTTTAACTATCTCCTCTGCTTCGGTTGTAGATGAGTATTTAAACACTCTTACCAAAGAGGCAAAAATTGAAAATCCAAGTTTTAGTGGATTTGATTTAAAAAGAGGCGAGGAAATTTTTACCTCAAAGCATATCGGGAAAAAAGGCAAAGAGGTCTCCTGCGTATCTTGTCATGGAGAGGATTTCAGCAAAACCAGTAAGAATTTTTTTACTGCAAAGGAGATTGAACCGCTCTCTCCTAAAGCAAACCCAAAGAGGTTTAGCGAAGTTAAGACAATCGAGAAATGGCTAAGAAGAAATTTCAATGATGTCTATAACCGTGAGGGAACAACCCAAGAAAAAGGTGATGTAGTAACATACATCATCAACAAATAAGGAGTCAAAGATGAAGTCATTAATTTTATTAGCAGCACTAGCGAGTGTAGTTTTAGCATCAAGTTACGATAAAAAAGGTGTTGCTGCGGCAACGGATAAGCTATATGTAAAAGAGTGTGGCGCATGTCACTTTGCATATCAACCCGGGCTTCTTCCGTCAAACGCTTGGCAGAAGATGATGTCAAATCTTGAGAATCACTTTGGTTCTGATGCCTCTTTAGCAAAAGAGGATTTTGACTCTATATCTAAGTATTTAAATAAAAATAGTGCTGAAAAATTTATGAACTACAAAAGAAGTGCTAGAATTGTAAATAGCCTAAGAGTGGGAGAAGTTGCAGACTCTATATCAAAAACTCCATATATGATTGAAAAGCATAAAGATATAAGAGAAGATTTTATAATACAAGAAGAGGTAAAAGGGATATTTAACTGCACAGCATGTCATACCACAGCGCAAAAAGGTATATACAGCGAGAAAGATATTCTAATTCCAAATTTTGGAAGATGGGAAGATTAAGGAGATACTACAATGAAGTCTTATATATGGTCGCTTCCTACTAGAGTCTTTCACTGGCTCTTTGTAGTGCTAATTCTACTTGCCTTTTTAACGGATGATGATAAGTTACTAAATTATCATGCGCTAATCGGTTATGGGATTTTAACTCTTTTAATCTTTAGATTTTTTTGGGGCTATCTTGGTCCAAAATATTCAAAATTTAAAGATTTTCCAATGTCCATGAAAGATGTAAAAGAGTTTATAGTAAATATTTTTAACTCTAAACAGAAGTATATAGGACATAATCCTATTGCATCTTATGTGATGATTGGCATATTTATAGTAGTTTTTCTAATTATAATCACAGGTATTTTAACACTTGGCATTCAAGAAGGCAAAGGGTTGCTCTCCTCGTTAAATAGTAGCTTTTTTAAGGAGATGGAACTATTTGAAGATATACATGAGTTTTTATCCGGAGTTTTGATTGCTCTAATAGCTGCACATCTACTGGGTATCTTAAGCGATAGAGTCCTTCATGCAAAACATGAGACGCTAAACTCTATATTTAGCGGATATAAAGTGACGAAAGAGGATGAGAGCATCAAGTTAAATATTTTTCAAAAACTTCTAGCTGTGCTATTTTTGGTTATATTTATTGCTTTTTTGATTTATAATCTTACAACTCCATCCAACCCATTAATTGCTTCGAGCTATGAGAGCGTGGATTATAAAAAACAAAATGCGCTTTTTGTTAAAGAGTGTGGCTCATGCCATACACTATATCCACCGCATACGCTGCCAAAAAAATCATGGATAACTTTAATGAGCGACTTAGAGAACCATTTTGGAGATGATGCTTCCTTAGATGAAGAAGATAACATAAATATTTTAGATTTTTTAGTGAAAAATAGTGCTGAGACCTCAACTCAGGAGGCAAGTGTTAAAATTTTGAATTCGATAAAAAATAAAGATATAATAGCAATAACCCACACAAATTTTTGGAAAAATAAGCATAAAAATATCTCAAAAGAAATTTTTGAACATGCTGATGTTAAAAGCAAAGCTAACTGCAAAGCGTGTCATAGCGATATAGAAAAAGGATTGATTGAAGATGATAAAATTAAAAATATTCGTGCTTATATGTAGTCTGTTTCTCTCATTTTCGCTTTTGGCAGATGATGAACATGAACAGAAGAAAAACCATATTTATAAAAACCTAGACTATTTAAACCTAAGTGAGCATCAACATAAAGAGATGAAAGAGATATTGATAGATTACAGAAAAAAGTACGAAAAATTTTATAAGAAAAAGGACAAAAAAGAGAAAAAACTCCAAGAGCTTATCAAAGAGGAGAAGTTCGACAAAAAAGAGTATGAAAATATTGTCAAAGAGATAGATGAAAAGGCACTTGAGTTAGAGATTGACACATTAGAAGAGATTCACTCTATATTATCAGCCTCACAAAGAGCGAGGTTTTCATACTATTTACGGGAGTGGAGAGTTGAATAAAAAGGTCTTACTTATAGAAGATGACCTGCAAATGCAAAGTTTGATAACGGAATACTTAAAGGAGTATAACTTTATCTGCTATGCCTTTGCACATCCGCTTGATGCAATAGCGGAGCTTGAGAAAAATAGCTCTTACGCTATTGTTATTTTAGACTTGATGCTTCCTGATATTGACGGCTTTGATGTTTTAAAACGTATTAAAAGCATATCTGATATTCCTGTTATCATCTCCTCGGCAAGAGGAGATATTGGAAACAAGATACACGGTTTTGACTTGGGCGCTGATGATTATTTGGCAAAGCCTTATGAGCCAAGAGAGCTGGTTTTAAGAATAGAGCATATACTAAAAAAGACTCTAGAGTCCAAAACTACAATAGGGGAGTTTACTATTGACAAAGCAAACAGAGAGGTTTTGCTTGGTGACTACTCTATAGAGTTTACAAAAATAGAGTTTGAAATATTTATATTTTTAGTAGAAAACAGAAATAAAATATCCTCAAGAGAGCAGATTTTAAATGCAACTTCCCTAAATGAGAACACAAAAAACAGAACAATTGATACGCACATAAGCAATATAAGAAGCAAGATAGGTGACGACTCAAAAGAGCCCAGATACATCAAATCCGTCTGGGGCATTGGCTATAAGTTTGTGAGCTGAGATGTCAATAGTTAAAAAAATATCGATACTCTTTTTAATAAGCTTTACTCTTATGAGCATTATAGGGTTTTGGATTGATGCCATCAACTCCAAAAGAGTAGATGATTTGATAAAAGATAAATACCTAAAAATTTCAAACGAGATATTTCAAAATATTGACAACAAAGACAGAGTCGAGAGCCTAATCAACAAATATGACCTAAAAAGAGTTGAGGCTCAAGATGAAAAGAGCAGAGAACTTCTCTACTATGAGAAACATACTTTTGGTTTTATCTCAATAAAAAAAGCCTCTTTTGAAGATGAATTTATCATAGAGATAAACTTTCTTGATGAAAACTATACGCTAAGGACACCCAACGAAGAGAATATAAATGACAAATTTAAGCTAAACGCTCTTATATTTTTAGATATCATAGTTTTGTTTCTTATATTTTTGTATCTACTTAAACTTCTCTCTCCACTTAAAAAAATTACAAAAAAGATTGAAAATTTCTCAAGCGGAAATTTTAACAGCAGAATAGATATAGTCTCTAATGATGAGATGGGAACACTCTCAAATACTTTTAATACAATGGCAGCATCTTTAGAAGGGTTGATAAAAAGCAGAGAGGAGCTACTAAGAGACATAGGGCATGAACTCAGAACTCCCATAGCAAAGGGGAAGTTTGTCATCGAAAAAATAGAAGATATAGAGCAAAAAGAGTTGCTCAAAAAGATATTTTTGGATTTGGAGATTTTAACAAATGAGCTAATAGAGCTAGAGAAGCTAAACTCTACAGAGCTAAATATCTCAACTTTTAGTGCTGAGACACTCATAACAGAGGCACTCAGCAAGCTCTATATAGATAAGGAGTCAAACATCACACTTGAGATAGAAGATGATTTTAAAATAGAAGCCGACCTGCACTATCTCTCCATTGCACTTAAAAACTTAGTGGACAATGCGCTAAAATATGCCACCGAACTGCCAATTATACTAAGAGTTTCTAAGCAAAAGATATATATTATAAACAGAGGCAAAAAACTCTCAAAAGAGCTTGATTACTACCTAAAACCATTTACGCAGGAGCTCTCACAAAGAGACGGCTTTGGACTTGGTCTTAGTATTGTAAGTAAAATTATAGATAAACATAATTTTTCCTTGAGCTACTTACATAAAGATGAAGAAAATATTTTCTGCTTATACTTCTCCTAGATTTACTTTTTGCTATAAAATATAATCCACTATTTTTGACTCTAATGTTACGTCTTTTATAAACTCTACTACTTTTATATGTTCAGGATGGATTGCGTAAGCATCCAAATCCTCTTTTGTTTGAAATGTTGCGTATAAAGAGAGATCAAAGGCCCTCTGGGATACTGTAAAGTTTATGCCAACTTCCATAGAGTTAAGCGAGGGAACAAGTTCGGGCAAAGCATTGAGTCTCTTTGTAACTTCTGCTATATTTGAGCTTTTGTTTTCATCTTTAAATTTAAACATCACTATATGTACAATCATACAAAACCTCTGCTTTTTTTGTGAAATTCTACCTAAAAAGTGTATAAACTACTTTATAATTCTCGAAAAACAAAGTTTTCGTAGCTTTAGGGGGTTGTAGGGACTTTAGTCCCTGCCAATAAAACGGACGTGTTCGTTTTATTGTGTAACATCAGTAAAAAGGATAAAATAGCTTTATGAAAAGAATTTTAAGAGAGCTTTACGGAAGCGGCATTTTGTTTTTTTACTTCTTCAAATGGCCATTTTTTTTGCTGTTTCCATATCTTTATAACAATGGTCTAAATGAAAATTACATCTTAAATATGTTATGGTTTTTTACAGCAGGACTTATTTTAAAAGATTTTTACAGCATATATAAAAACAGGGACTCTTAAAAAAATCCTTTCCAAAAAAACTCTGCGATAATGACTACTAAAGAAATCCCTATAAAATTTAAGATAATTCCATATCTTGCCATATCCTTAACACTTACAGCTCCACTACTCATGGCTATAGCATTTGGAGGAGTGGCAATGGGAAGCATAAAGGCATAGCTTGCACAAACAGCAGCTACCATCATAAACAGAGATGCATTAAGTCCACTCTGCTGTGAGACTGCATAAATAACTGGAAGCATTACCGATATAAGAGCTGTATTTGACGTTATCTCTGTTGTAAAAGTAATCAACATCGCCACACTTAATATTATCAAAATAGGATGGAACTGTGTCATAACAATCAGATAGGAAGCGACTTCATCCGCCAAGCCGGTAGCACTAAAAGCAGTTGCAATTGAAAAACCTGCCCCAAACAAGAACATGATTCTAAATGGTATCTTCGCTTTATCATCCATCCACTCAAGTATGCTAAGAGGAGGAGCAAAAAGCAGAAGTCCCGCTGAGAGTAAAATACCGTTCTCATTTAATCCAAGCCCGCTCCAGTAAGGCTTAAAGGAGGCATTTAAAAGAAGTAACAAAATTACTCCCCCGATTAAAAAAAGGACTTTTTTCTGCTCAATGCTAAGCTCTTTTTTTTGGCTATCTAGCGTTATTGTAATATCTTTAACCCCGATACTAAGTAGAGATGCAACCACAAAGAACATCATAAAAACTAGCGGAGCAACCATTAACATCCATTGTAAAAAGGAGATAGCCTCAATGCCACTCTTTTGCATAAATCCTAGCAAAATAAGATTTGGCGGCGTTCCGATTGGAGTTAAAATCCCGCCTACACTCGCACCGTAAGCTATTGCAAGAGCAAATCTCATCTTAAGTCTTGTATCTTCGGTGATAAAAAGAGCGATTGACATCAAAAGAAGCGTTGTTGTGGTGTTTGAGAGAAGTGAACTTAGTAGTCCCGAGGTAATTACAAGTGAAAATATTATCCCTTTTGGAGTCGATGGAAAGACGGTAAACATCTTATTGGTTATCCATCTGTGAAGCTCTGTTTTCTCAACCGCAACAGCAAGCAAAAAACCTCCAAAAAATAGAAATATTATGGGATTTGCATAGTTAAGAGTCGTTTGTGTTGTGTCAAGAATTGAAAAAGAGGGAAACAGAACTATCGGTAGTAGGGAGACGACACCAAGAGGCAGTCCCTCATTAGTCCAAAGAACAACCATAAAAGCTACAAGCCCTAAAAGTGAAGCCTGTATAAAGTTAAAGATGCTAAAAGAGAAGGCAAAGATGAGAAGAGCTATAAAAATTGCAATGCCTATCTTTTTTAAATCTTCTTTGGGTTTTTGCATATTTTATCTACACTTTTAAATTTAATTTTTGTATTTTATCATTTTGCTCTTAATTTATGATTTTTACAACTTTGTATATAAAGTTTCAATAGTTATATGTTATAGTTGTGATTATCTAGTTTTATATAAAGGTGTTTTTATGAAAAAAATATTAGTAATATGTTTGATTTTATCTACTTCAAATATGCTTTTTGCATCTCAAAGTGCGGAAGAGTTGGCAAATCAAAAATGCGGAAGCTGTCATCTTATGGGTGCTATAACAAAAGAGAAGTTAAAAAATATGAAAGCGCCGCCTTATTGGGCAATTGCTAAAAAAGCTAATCTAAGATATGAAAAAAACGAAGATAGAATAAAGTATTTAATTGACTATGCCCTAAATCCTGATGAAGATAAAATGCTTTTTCCAAAAGAGACAAAAGAAAAATTTGGAGTTATGCCCTCACAAAAAGACAAAGTAACAGAGGATGAAATCAAACTTATCTCTGAGTATATTTTAAAAGAGAAGTCTTAATAACCTTTTTGAAGTTTTTAGCTTGCAAGAAAGTTACTCAAGCTCACATGCGGGTCTATACCCTCTAGCATATTATAAACTTCTCTGGCTATTGGAAGATATAGATTCTTCTCTTTAGCTATTTTATGTAGAGCGTACGTGGTTCCAACTCCCTCGGCGACCTCTCCTAGTTCCTTTATAATCTGCTCTTTGGATTTACCATTAGCTATTCCCAAACCTACTCGAAAATTTCTGCTCATAGTTGATGATGCGGTTAGAAAAAGATCCCCTGCTCCGCTAAGCCCTATAAAACTCTCATCTTTTGCACCATACTCTGTTCCAAATCTCTGCATCTCAACAAGACCTCTTGAGATAAGCGCAGCTGCTGCATTCTTACCAAGTCCTAACCCTTCACAAATGCCCGCTGCTATAGCTATGACATTTTTATAAGCTCCTGCAACCTCTGCCCCAGCTACATCAGTAGAGATGTATGTTTTTATAAATGATGGAAAAAAGGAGGCAAATTTTTTACTTAGCTCTTCATTTTTTGAATTTAGAACAAGTGCCGTGGGTAGGGATTTCATAACCTCTGCAGCAAAAGAGGGACCGGATAAAAAAGCTATATTACTAGCAGGAACATAATCGGCATATATCTCGTTTAAAAACTTTCCTGTTTTTGCTTCTATACCTTTAGCTGCAACCAATATTTTTTGATTGTCGTACACAAAGTTATCTTCAAGCCATGATGAGATCTGCTGCGCGGGAATGGCTATTATCAAATACTCCAGCTTTAAAATCTCTTGGAGTGAGACAAAGTTTTTCATATCCCGAGGTGTTCTTGAGGTTATAAAAACTTCACACTTCTCACTTAGCGCAAAAGCTAGAGCCGTTCCCCATTTTCCTGCTCCTATTACTCCTACTTTAGTCACATCTACTCCCTATTTTTCAAACTCTCATATATCTTTTTCATGCCCTACGATTATTACCCCAACTTTGTTTTTAGTATCTCATTTACGCTTTGTGGGTTTGCACTTCCTTTGGACTCTTTCATAACCTGCCCGACAAAAAAACCAAAAAGTTTATCTTTTCCGCTCTTATACTCAGCTACCTTCTCTTGATTTGCACTTATGATTGCATCACATATTGCTTCAAGCGCACCTGTATCACTCACTTGCTTAAGCCCTAGAGAATCAATCGCAGCATCAACATCAACGCTATTTTGCATAAGATAGTCAAGCACCTCTTTAGCAGCTTTTCCACTTATAGTGCCATCTTCTATTCTTTTTACCAAATATCCTAGTTTTTTAGCATCAACAGGAGAGTTTGATACATTTATCTCCCCTTTGAATCTGCCTTGAAGCTCAACAGTAAGCCAAGTAAGAGCATTTTTAGCGCTTATGCCCTCTTGCATCATTGTTTCAAAGAAGTGTGCCATCTCTAAAGAAGATGTCACAACAATAGCGTTATACTCGCTCATGCCGTACTCTTTAACAAAACGCTCCATCTTCTCATCTGGAAGCTCTGGAATTTTGCTAAACTCTTGCATCATTTCATCAGTTACTACTGCCTTTAATAAATCCGGCTCTGGAAAATAACGATAATCCGCCGCTTCTTCTTTTCCACGCATTGAACGAGTCTCTTGTTTTACTTGATCAAAAAGTCTAGTCTCTTGAACTATCTCCCTCTCATAAACACCATCTTCCCAAGCCTCACTTTGACGTGCTACTTCAAGCTCTATGGCTCTTTGGATAAATCTAAAACTGTTGATGTTTTTTATCTCCACACGAGTATAGAGTTTCTCATCACCCTTTGGACGGATAGAGACGTTTACGTCAACACGAAATGAACCCTCTTGCATGTTAGCATCACCGATATCAAGGTAGCGAATAATAGAGTGAAGTTTTTTAAGATAAAGCGTTACCTCTTCGGCACTTCTCATATCAGGCTCGCTAACTATCTCTAAAAGAGGTGTTCCCGCACGATTTAAGTCAACTTTTGAGATAGGACCGTCATGAATATTTTTTCCGGCATCAGCTTCAATATGAGCACGATTTATACGGATTACCTTGTGAGAGCCACTCTTCTGGTGCTGTGCACCCTCTTCGAGAAAATCAATACGAAGTTTTCCATGCTCGACTATCGGAGTATAGAGTTGCGTAATCTGATAAGCAGATGGACTATCAGGATAAAAATAGCTTTTTCTGTCAAAATAGGATATTTGATTAATTGTTGCATCAACTGCTGTGCCAAACATAACGGACTTGTTAAGCACCTCCTTGTTTAAAACAGGCAAAGCCCCCGGGAGTGCCAAACATGTTGGACATGTATTTGTATTTTGTCTGTGATTAAAACTCGTAGGACACGAGCAAAATAGTTTAGTTTTGGTGTTTAACTGAACGTGAACTTCCAGTCCGATAACTACTTCAAACATAGTTTTCCTTAAATAAAAAATATATAAATAATGAGTGATTTTACCTACTTTATGCTTTTAAGTTTCATAAACAGCAAACAATTAAGAACTCCATACTATAGAAATTCAGACAATCTGAACATAGGTTACTCAAAATTTATCTATTTTGTATGTTTGGCGTAGATTTGTTTTAAAAGCTCAGTCTGTTTTTTTGCTTCATAAAGTTTTTCTCTATTTATAGAAAATGCGTCAAGCGCTAAAATAAGAAAAAATGAGACAACAATAAAAGCTACAGTTATAAAAAAAGCAAGAGAATACCCAAAGGCAGAGAAGAGTTTAAAAGTAATAAGAGCACCAAATATGACTATCGCCCATGATGCTCCAAGCAAAAAGCTTATAATTTTATCAAATTTTTCTTTTTGCATATTTTCTAGCTGTTAATGATCATCAACAGCTATCGCTCCACCAAGATAAACATACGTAAGCATCATAAAGATAAATGCTTGCAAGAATGCCATAAATGTAAGAAGGGCAAAAGGAATCAACGGAAGGACCCATGGAGCAAGCATAAGAATTACCATCAAGAACATATCATCGCCCTTAACGTTACCAAAAAGACGAAAACTTAGAGATACTAAACGAGAGATGTGAGAGACTATTTCAATAGGGAACATCAACCAGTATAACCACCAAACAGGTCCTAAGAAGTGTTTAAAGTATTTTATAACACCTTGACGGCGAATGCCCTCATAGTTGTAGTAGATAAATACAGAAAGCGCAAGAGTAAACGCAAACTCTAAAAATGCAGTAGGAGCTTCAAATCCAGGAATAACACCTATCAAGTTTGCAATACCTACAAACAGACCAATAGTTGCAACAAGAGGAAGGTAACGACGAGCATTCTCCTCACCCATAACATCCGTTCCCATTTTAAGAACGCCTGAAATATACGCCTCCATTACATTTTGAGTCCCTGTTGGAACCACTTTTAAGTTTGACATAGCCATTTTAACAAGCATCAAAGCAATGCCGGCTGAAAGTAGCATGTGCGTCATGTATATAAAGGTCTTGTCGTGAGAAATTAGACCGAAAAATGTGAATAATTCACCCATAGTTGTACTCCCTATCTCGTAAAAATTGTGTGATTATAGTAAATATTTAATTAAACTCTTATAATACAAAATTTTTTTTATCTATTTTTTTTACTTTTGCCCTGTTTTACATCTTTTGCACTGTAGTTTTTCCCTGCAATGCTCTCTAAAAATACGGTAGCATAAGCACCTTTTTGCATTGTAAAAGATATATTTAGCATGGTCTCTTTTTTAACATATTTGCAGTCGATATCAGCTGGAGATACAAGAGCTTCACGTCTTTGCCCTTTTTGCTGTAAAAACTCATCATCATACTTCTTCTCTATCTCTGCCGCATCATACTTTGCGCGAAAAACATCTCTGCCGCAAAGCAATCCTGTGGGTACCAATTTTTTAGCCGCAACTTCTTTAGAAGGAATCAGCTTTGGAGTGGATAATTTGCCATCCTTTGCGATGTAAACGTCGCCGCTAAGAAGAACAAACTCTGAACTTTGGCTCTCTTTGCTTAGCATCACTCTCTCTCTTAGCCACTCATTAAAATAGTAACTTTGATAAACAGAAACTAAAAAGCTCTTAAGCTTCGCATCTTCAATAAAAAGCTCACCCTTTATCATCTCTCTTGCCTGCTCTATACTGCTTGCATCACGTCCAAATCTCTGGTAACCAAAGTAATTTGGAAGTCCATTTTTAGCTATTTTTCTGGCAGTTTTTTCTATCTTTCCAGCATCAATAGAATCAACCTCATAAAGATTTATGCTAAACCTATTGCTTTTTAAATCTCCCATTCTGATAGAGTGGGAGTGCCTCGTCATGCTTAAAATCTTAATCTGCTTATGCTGAAATTTTTTAAGCGTATATTCATGTTTTGTCTCAACAGATATGTACTGCGTAGTTGTCGCATGCTTGTCTTTAAGCCCTGCATAGCCAATCTTTTGAGCAGGAATCACAAGATGCTCAGCAAAGATGGCAATCATATCCCATGTTGTAAGTTCAACTTTTTGTACCTTTAAAATGAGGTAGTTTCCTCTGCCTAAAAACTCTTCTGTGGGAATCTCCTCGACAATAAAATCTTTCTCATTTTGGTAAAATTTAAAATCTATGTCCTGTGTGCTATGTAGATATTCTCTATCTAGCTCTTTTATAATTGTAGAAATTTTAGCTCCTTTGAAGCGGTAGCAATATCTTTTTTTATTGCATATTTAAGCTCTGCCATAGAATCGAACTTTTGGTTTTCTCTAATAAAACTAACAAAACTAATGCTAGCTCTCTCTTTGCATAAAACTTCGCCATCAAGTATATGACTCTCAACCGCAAAACTGCCGTCAGTCGTTACTCTGTGACCTACAAAAGAGACCGAAGGATGAAAGTGTTCCTCATCATCAATTCTCGTAAGCGTTACATAAACACCCTCTTTTGGCATCAAGAACTCTTTTGCTTCTATATTTATAGTTGCAACAAGCTCCTTTTTGCCAATGCCCTGCCCTGACACTACTTTACCTTTTATAGTATAGTTATGCCCTAAAAAAGCGTTAGCACCCTCTATATCACCGATTTGAAGCTTTGCTCTTATCTTGTGCGAGTGAACAGAATCACCGTGAAGCGTTACCTCATCAATCACCTCAACAACTCCATCTTCATCCTCTTTTAGAAAAAGAGTTTTCAGGTCGCAAAAAGAGTATCTTCTATCTTTACCGAAGTGGAAATCATATCCTACTACTATTTTCTTAAGCTTTGGAAATTTATTCCTCAAGAAAGATATAAACTCTTCCCCGCTTAAATGGCGTATATTATCCAACTCCAGATATAGTATGGGAAAGTGCGAAAAATTTTCTCTCTCTTTTTTTGGAGTAAGATTTGCGTAACCTGTTTCTATAACCACTATAGTGCTACTTTTATCAAGTGCGCTAAAGAGTTTTTGATGACCTATGTGCATCCCGTCAAACCCGCCTATAGCTATTGATGTGCTATTTTTCAAATCTTTTTCCTCTTTGCTGTAATAGCTTCTTTTCTTTATACGAAATTTTATCAAAAAGGTCTATATTTTATCATTAAAAGGAGAGGAAGAGGCATTTTGTGTTTTGTTTCTGTACCATTTTTTAAGCCCATATAAGCTTATTAGAATCCAAAAAAACTCTATGATAAAAGAGGCAAGGTTCCAGTTATATAACAGTGAATACAGAACAAGTAAGGAACCAAAGGCGTTAGCAAATGAGTATAAAAAGCCTTTTGAGTTTATTTTTTCACTCTGCAGTAAAAAATAGGTCACTACAACGATGGCAACACCTACAATGCCGATGACATCTACTGCAAAACTGTTCATTTATTATCTCCGTGGTTTATTTTTTAAGTATTAAATCAATGCATTATGACATAAAAATTTAGCCACATAATGTTTCTGTCTATAAATTTGGGGTCATTCCAGTTATAGTTTTAAACATCAATAAATTCAGTAAAAGTTTTATTGTTTTCTTCTTGTCAACGGCGGAGTTAAATTCGGCAGAAATTCGTAAAAAAAATTACGAATTGTAATCTTAAGCAACGAGGGTTTAATTTACTCCTTTTATTGAGGCTTATGCTAACATAATTTAAAAAAAGTGTGACAATTTGTCACGGTTTCATCGCTTTTCCCTTTAACAGTCATTTTAGGCATTATAACTTTTTAAATAAATTGACTCAAAAAGTATTGCAATTTGTTATGTTTTACTTCTCAAAAAAGTAACAATACTCCAAATTACCCTCTTTACCGGTTAGCTTTGAAGCAGATTTTTGTATAAGCTTCCACCCTTTTAAACTGCATGCATCTTCAAACTTTACCATAGCTTGCACTACCGCTTTCTCATCGGTTACAACACCGTTTTTATCTCTTTTTGCTTCTCGTCCAACCTCAAACTGTGGCTTAAAGAGCAGGATTATCTTATCTTTTGAGAGTCTATCCACGGCATCCAAGATGTGAAGCAGAGAGATAAAAGCGACATCGCTCACGACTATGTCAAATACTTTGTCACTCTCAAACTCTCTTATGTCGCACTCTTCGTATGAGTGAACTCTGCTATCATTTTTCAGACTTACATGTAACTGTTCTCGCCCTACATCAACGGCAGTCACTTCGCTAACGCCACTCTCTAAAAGAACCTGCGTAAACCCACCTGTTGAGGAGCCTATATCGAGCGCTGTTTTGTCCTTTAAATCAAGCGTTAGTTCATCTAAAAAGCTACTCAGTTTAAAAGCGGCGCGGGAGACATACTCTTTGTACTCTTTTACAGCTACTTTGTCACTTTGCTTTAACTTAAATGAACTCTTGATTATCTGCTCGTTGTTTACGCTTACAAGCCCCTCTTTTATAATGCTTTGCGCTTTGTTTCTGCTCTCACACAGACCGTTTTCTACCAGATAGTTATCTAATCTACTCAATTTTTTTTCTCATTTCATCTTCGCTTAGGCACTCTACGCCCAAATCCATAGCTTTATCATACTTGCTTCCCGCATCTTCGCCGTAAATTACAAAGTCAGTTTTTTTAGAAACTGAACTTACCACTTTTGCTCCATGTGCCTCTAGCATCTCTTTTATAACGTCTCTTGACTCGCTCATGCTTCCAGTTAGAACTACGCTTTTGCCTTTAAAAGGGTTCTCTTTTGCCTCTTGCCTTTGTAGCGGCTCAAGCGGTTTTAGTATATCTTGAAGTTTTAGGATAGTTCCTCTGTTTACCCTTATAAACTCTAAAAGAGACTCCGCCATCTCCTCGCCCACGCCATCACATGCGACTATTTCATCTTTTGTGGCATCTATAAAACCGCTTCCAAATTGCGCACTTATAGTTTTTGACGCAACCTCTCCGATATGCTCTATCCCAAGAGAGTTAAGAAATCGCCAATAGTCACACCCTTTTGCTTTCTCCAAAGCATCAAGCAGATTTTGTGCTTTTTTCTCTTTAAAACCTTCAAGAGTTAAGAGTTTCTCAAGAGTTAAGTCAAACAAATCAAGCACACTCTTCACTAAGCCCGAAACAAAAAGCGCTTCAACTATTTTAGAGCCTAAGCCATCAATATTTAGACACGGTTTTGAAGCAAAATAGATTATTGAGTTTATAACTCTTGCTTCACATGTAAGGTTTTGACACTTTAAAAGCACACCTTCGTCTAGAAGCTCACTGCCGCATACTGGGCAAGTTGTCGGTCTCTCAAACTCAACCTCACTTCCATCTCTCTCATGTGTTAAAACTTTTATAATTTTAGGGATAACATCACCGCTTCTAAGGATAATTACCTTGTCGTTTAAGCGGATATCTTTCCTATGAATCTCATCAAAATTATGCAGAGTTGCCCGCTCAACTATAACGCCATCAATATTTGTCGGCTCTACTATTGCAACAGGAGTAACAGCACCTGTTCGTCCTACTTGAAGGATTATCTCCTTAACGGTAGTTATCTTCTCAACTGCTGGAAATTTGTATGCAACTGAAAAACGTGGGTTTTTAACGGTATAACCCATATCTATCTGTGCGGCTATCTCGTTTACTTTTATAACCATGCCATCTAGCATCATTGCATAGCTATCACGGTTTTTATTCATCTCTTGATACACTGCTTCTATCTCGTCAAAGTTCTTACATGTAGCTCTAAGAGGCGGTTTTTTAAATCCTAAAGAGTAGATATATTCCATCTTCTGGCTTAAAAGCTTATGTTCAAGCGTATTCTCTCCGACACCATAAGGCAAAAACACAAGATTTCTTGAAGCGGTGATGCTTGAGTCTAGCTGTCTTAAACTCCCCGCTGCCGCATTTCTAGGGTTTGCAAATACAGCCTCGCCTTTTTTCAATCTTTCATGATTTATCTTCTCAAACTCATCCTTATAGAGTACCACTTCCCCGCGAATCTCAATTTTTTCTTTATACTCAACCGCAAGAGGAATTGAACGAATAGTTTTAACATTTTGCGTTATCAACTCGCCCACACTTCCGTCTCCACGAGTTATGCCTTGAGTCAATTCCCCGTTTTCGTAAATAAGATTTAAGCTCGCACCGTCATACTTTGGTTCACAATAAAAAGAGATGTTAGAGTCTAACTTATATGTCTTTATAAGCCATTTTTGCAAACCATCAGAGTCAAAAACATCTTCTAAACTCCACATGCGGCTAAGATGCGAAGCCTTAATAAAGCCATCAGAGACTATATCTCCTACTCTTTGCGAGGGAGAATTTTTTAAAATATCCTCTTTGTTATTCTCTTCATACTCTAAGACTTCATGATAAAGCCTGTCATAAACCTCATCAGTAGTAATGGGGTCATCAAGAACATAGTAGTGGTATGAGTAGAGATTTAAAAGCTCTACGGCTTTTTTATATTCATTTAAATTCATGATGAAATTTTATCTTAATCTTGTTAAATCAGTATCTTTGAGAATGAATATCAATATTTATATTTAATTAAGTAACTTTTCACTAAACTACCACATTGATAATGAATATCATTAATAATAAGGAGAATAAAATGAAAACTAGACTTTTTGCTTCGCTTTTGATAACGCCTCTCTTAATCAGTGCGGATATCATCCCTGCAATAAACTCAAAGGGCGGCGGAATGGTTTTACCCGAGGGGAAACTTAAGATGGAGATTAAACATATAAATTTTAAAAGAAGCAGCATGTTTAATGGCTCAAGTGAGGTTCAAAATAGAGAAAACTTAGATGCAACAGCAAATATAACGCTTGTTGGATTACACTATGGACTAAGCAAAAGCACAACAGTAGGAGTAATTATTCCTTATAAAAACATAGAAGCAACTGCCACTCTGGGAACAAATGCTGTTGGAATAAACAACAAAGGCTTGGGAGATATTATCTTAGGGGCAAGGCATGTACTT
The DNA here is from genome assembly GCF_023229105.1 of Sulfurimonas sp. GTDB lineage: Bacteria > Campylobacterota > Campylobacteria > Campylobacterales > Sulfurimonadaceae > Sulfurimonas. The sequence continues at coordinate 2,691 of NZ_JALNZY010000027.1, read as the reverse complement.
GTCACTATGAATGAGAGTGGTTTTGAGCTTGGGATTGATGGCGGTGTGAAACTTCCAACAGGTGCTACAAACGGCTCTTTTGATATAGCTCCTGCAGCTGCAAATGGAGAAAATACTCCAATGCCAACGCAAATGGGAACGGGTGAGTTTGAGTACATTCTCGGCTTAGGAGTGACAAAAATAGTAGATGAGACTTTAGAGCTCGATGCACATGCCATGTACACTTATAGACCAAAAGCGAACAATAAGTATGATTTTGGGGATGAGATAGCACTTGATTTCTCAGGCGTAAAATCGATAACAAAACAGATAAATATTGGACTTGAATACAATTTTAAGTACAATACTAAAACGGAGATGGGAGAAGATACGAACGCGCAACTTCGCTCTATGTTGCCTTTTAAAGCTTTTAGCGGAAGCACTGGCTACATAACACCGCAAATCGAATTTTTACCTTTTGGCAAGCCTAAAATTCACGTCGGGGCAGGAATCTCCTTTTTGGCTCATTATGACTTAAAAGAGTACCAACCGCTTGAGAAAAAAAGATTTATTCTGCGCATTGGATATGTTTTTTAAAATTGATTAAAGTCAATGATAATTGATATCATTATTGTACAATACTATAAATTTACCCTATAAGGATGAAGATGAAACTTTTTATATCCACTTTTTTATCGTTAACGCTTGTTGCAACGGCTCTTTATGGTACTGAGAAACTACAAAAGCTGGTTGTATCTGGTCCTTTTGCATCTGTTTCGCATCCTATCTTACACATGATTGAGACAAATGCACTAAGCGATGTAGCAGACAAGATAGAGTTTAAGCTTTGGAAAAATCCCGATGAACTTCGTGCCATGACGATTAGAGGCAATGTCGATTTTGTGGCTATCCCTACAAATACTGCGGCGATTTTAAACAACAAAGGCGTTGACATAAAGCTTCTTAATGTATCTGTTTGGGGGATTCTTGGTATGATTAGCCGTGATGATTCACTTAAATCTCTCAAAGATTTTAAAGGCAAAAAAATTGCTATTCCATTTCGTGCCGACATGCCGGATATTGTCTTTAAACAACTTCTTAAAAAAGAGGGGCTAGACCCACAAAAAGATTTTGAACTCGTCTATGTTGCAAACCCGATAGATGCTATGCAGATGCTTATCATGAGAAGAATAGATCACTCGCTTTTAGCTGAACCGGCAATCTCTATGGCGCTTCGCAAAACAAAATCTTTTCCTATTAGCATAGTTGCTCCTGAGTTATACCGAAGTGTTGATTTGCAAAAGGAGTGGGGAGAAGTTTTTGACAACTCTGGAGATATTCCTCAAGCCGGTATTGCAGTTATGGGGCATATAAAGGATGCGCATTTAATAAAAAGGTTTCAAGAAGAGTATGCAAAATCGCTAGAGTGGTATAAAACAAACCCTAAAGAAGCGGGCAAACTTGTTGCAAAAACGATTGATATGTTAAATGAGGATGCCATAAGCGACTCCATCGCACATGTAAGGCTCAAAAGCGTAACGGCTACTGAAGCAAAAAAAGAGTTGGAATTTTTCTTTAATATCTTAAAAGAAGAAGATCCAAAAAGCATCGGCGGCAAGCTCCCAGATGATAATTTTTATTATAAATTTTAATATATGAAATTTGCACTTAAGATTTTAAAAGATTTTCCTGCATTTCTTTGGAGTGGCTGGGGCGCGATAGCTTCTATCCTCCTCTTCGTTGCTCTTTGGGATGTGGGCAATCAAGTTTATGGCAATTTAGTTCTTCCCTCTCCGCTACAGACCTTTAAAACGCTAAACATAATGCTTCATGATGATAGCGTGCTAAGAGAGATAAATACCACACTTTATCGGGCTTCTTTTGGTTTTAGCATTTCACTTCTTTTTGGAACTGCTCTTGGACTTTTAGCCGGTTTTTTTGCAACAGCCTCCATGATGAGCCGCCCTATTGTAACTATACTTGTCGGGATGCCTCCGATTGCTTGGATTGTTCTTGCGATGATATGGTTTGGCATGGGCGATGAAACTGTTATATTTACGGTAATTGTCGCCTCCTTTCCTATCATTTTTGTCGGTGCACTTCAAGGAACAAGAACGCTAGATGGCGACTTAAAAGAGATGGCAGAGAGTTTCAACCTCCCATGGTATATGCGCTTTTTTGATGTCTATTTTCCACACATCTTCTCCTATGTTTTTCCCGCATGGGTCAGCGGTCTTGGCATGGCATGGAAGATAGTAATAATGGCGGAACTTTTAGCGACAAGTGATGGCATCGGAGCTTCACTTGCGGTTGCTAGAAGTCAACTAGACACTCCTACGGCTCTTGCTATAGTCGTAACTATGGTAGCTTCGCTTATGTTTATTGAGTACATAATCTTAGAGCCGATAAAAAGAGAGGTTGAGCTATGGAGAGATTAGAAGTTAAAAAACTAAATCATCATTTTGGTTTTACAGAAATTCTAAGAGATATAAACTTTACGCTAGGCAAAGGCGAAGTTCTCTCCATAGTGGGTCCAAGCGGCGGCGGAAAAACAACACTCCTGCATCTATGTGCTGATTTGCTAGATGTTCAAGAGGGAAGTGTTATAAACACATTTTCAAGCAGCGCATTTGCTTTTCAAGAGGCGAGGCTTTTGCCATGGAAAAATGTTATAGACAACATCTCTTTGGGACTCCTAGCAAAAGGCGAGAA
>NZ_JALNZY010000120.1 GCF_023229105.1 Sulfurimonas sp. | reverse complement strand
GAGAAAAAAGACATGGCTATAAAAAAATCACAAGAGATAGCTCTAAGATTTGGGCTTGAGGAAGAGGATTTTGAGAAATTTCCAAAAGATTTAAGCGGCGGAATGAAGCAAAGAGTCAGTTTTGCAAGAGCACTTGTACTCAAGCCTTCCCTCCTATTTTTGGATGAGCCATTTTCAGCGCTTGATATTGGACTTAAAAAAGAGTTGCAGAGTATTTTGATAGATATGATAAGCAAAAGGGAGATAAGCATACTTTTTATCACGCACGACCTTATGGAAGCCATCCGCCTAAGCGATGAGATGCTTCTGCTTAAAGCAGATCCGGGGCATATTGTCAAAAAATTTAAATTTGAGCTGATTCAAAACCAAAGAGATGACAAATATGTTTATGGCAAGAGTGCTGAGATACTTCAAGATGAAGAGATTATAAGTACGTTTGAACTGGAACTAAAACAATGAAACACGAAGAAGATAAACCACAAGCTTTACATGCAACAAACCACTATCTCTACTATCCTGAGGAAAAAGGCGTTCCCCCATATTTAGCTTATGGCTTTAGACCTATTTTTTTACTTCTTGCACCCTATATGATAATCTCCATGCTGCTATGGGGATTTCTCTGGAGTGAAGTGCTTAGCATTCCATTTATGGACAATATTCTTATCTGGCATGTTTATGAGATGCTCTTTGGAATCCTAACAGCCGGGATTTTAGCATTTTTATCAACAGGACTCCCCGAACTCTTTCCGGGTTTTGTGCCGCTTATTGGTAAAAAACTAAGAAACGTTGCAGTTTTGTGGATAGCAGGACGTGTGAGTTTTTGGTTTATAGATGTTACAGGTGTTTACGTCGCTGCAATTTTAAACCTTGCAATGCTTGGCTACCTTATCTGGTTTGCAAAAGCTGCAGTGCTTGACAAACTCCAAAGACATGCCTCTTTGGGCTATGCAATGGTAGCTATTTTTATCATTGAAGCATGGTTTTTTGCCGCAATTGCAGGACATGCACAAACAGACCCGATGAACATCCTAAAACTAGCCGTTGGGGCGCATATAGTCTTGATACTCTTAGCCCTAAGACGAGTCAATATGGAAGCCATAAATGAGTTGATGGAAGACAAAGGTATAGACGATGTTTATATCTCACGTCCACCTCTTACAAACCTTGCAATTTTTAGCGTTATTGTCTTTAGCATTGTGGAGTTTTTATATCCAAACAACTCTGCTCTTGGGTGGCTTGGACTTGCCGCAGGAGCTTCTGTTTTAGCAATTACAAACGACTATATCTTAAAAGATAAATTTATCCTTAATCAGCCTTTTGTTATCTACATGAGTCTTATATTTGTGATGATTAGTGCAGGATATGCGTTGATGGGCTGGGCTATTTTAAACAACAAGATAGAGCAAATCAGCCATTTCAGACACTTTGTAACAAGCGGCGGATTTGGACTTGCTTATCTAATGGTCATGATAATTATCAGCTGGATTCATACTGGAAGACATTTAACATCAAGCATCTATACACACTTAATGGTCGGTTTCATTGTGGTAGCAACACTTATGAGAGGAGTTATCCCATTTTTTGAAGAGCACGCAGCTACACTCTACCAACTCTCATCAATAATCTGGACGCTCCCCTTTATACTCTACATAAAAGTATTTTTCAAGTTTTTAGTCGCTCCTAGAGCCGACGGCATCAAGGGGTAGCGCTCTTTATTGGGCTGTTTTTTTAAAGCCTGCTTAAAATAAAGTTAACTTATCAAATCGGTTGGGCGACCAAGGTGGTAGCCTTGGAACTCGTCTACACCGTACTCTTTGAGCAATTCAAATATCTCTTGGCTCTCTACAAACTCCGCAATAGTGGTAATGTTTAAGGCTTTTGCAAACCGTACAATGCTTTGAACTAGTATCTTAGAATCGTTGTTGATTAGTATATTTTGTATAAGCGAGCCGTCAATTTTTATGTAATCAGGTTTTATCTCTAGTATGTGAGCGTAGTTTGCGTAGCCGCTTCCAAAATCATCTATTGCAATTTGCACGCCCATAGCTTTTAATTTTTTAACAACTTTGGCAAGTCTTTGGAAGTTTTCTACGCCCTCTTGTTCCGTAATCTCGATTACTATTCTTTGTGGTGAATCAAATTTTTGGATATGTTCAATCAGAGCTTCCATAATAGATGAGTTGAAAAAATCATTTGGTAAGAAGTTTATAGAAACTTTTTCATCTCTATCCTGAAAAAAGGATAAGCTTTGATCCAACATCTCTTTAGCGATTTTTATATATAAACCGCTGTTCATAGATATATCTAAAAAATCACTAGGAAATAAAATTTTCTTTTCGCCACGCTCAAATACAACTATTCTAACTAACGCTTCATATTTTATGATATCTTTATCTCTGTTTGTTATAGGTTGAAAAAACGGAATTATATTTTTATGTTCAAGTGCATACTTAATAATTTTTTTAACCTTCATCACATTTCCAGAGTGCACCTTAGTGTCAACTTTTTGTGAATAAATCATATACGTTAAAAACTCTTTTTTAGCTTTTTTAAGCGCCATTTGAGCATCTTCTAGTGAGTGTTCATGGTCAAATGCAATGCCGCAATATATCTCTATATTTATGCTCTCATCCACTCCAGCGATTTGCAGCTTTAATGAACCTATTTTACTCTGTAGTTTTTCGGTAATTTTAAAATATATTTTTTCATCAAAATCATCCTCTTTCTTTAGCAGTACATACTCATCAGAGGATATTCTATAAGCTTCAAAGCCATGTTCGTCGGCAAACTCTTTAAAATTTTTGGCTACTTCTATGAGCACTTCATTGCCAGCATCAACGCCATAAAGCTCATTGATAAGACTAAACTCTTTAATATTACTCAAAATTAACACTTTTTTATTCTTAGAAAAAAGCGCGTCATTAAGAGCATATCTGTTTAAAAGCCCCGTTAGATGATCTGTAAAAATCTGTTTTGAAAAAAATTTCAATATTTCACTAAACCCAACATGATGCGCTACTGCCAAAATAAGCATAATTACAACTATCATTAAAAAAAGATGATTCATAAACTCTGCATCTCTTTTTGCAATTTCAGACATATCAAAACCGACAACCAAACGACCCAGTGTTTGTGAGAGATGATTTTTAAGCCCAATACTCATATCTATTTTGTATAGCTCTGTCTCTTTATCTATATTGCGTTTGAAATTAGTTGTTAATTCTCTATTTTTACCTATTAAAAGATATTTTTCATCAATAGCAAAGGCATCTTTATCCAGCATAATATCTATGAGCGATTTCTCAATTGCTATACCTATATCAGCTTTAAATATTGAATTTAAATCTCTTAAAAAAGCCTCAGGGGAGATTCCAAGCTCGACATTCCCGACATAAATATCATTATAAAAAATCGGCTTTGTAATACGGTAGGTCATCTCAAACTTTCCGACTTCAAAACCGCTAAATGAGCGATGAAGAGTATTTGTGTCTATTATAAGAGTTCTTTTTTT
>NZ_JALNZY010000107.1 GCF_023229105.1 Sulfurimonas sp. | reverse complement strand
TTAACTATAGTGTAATATCACTTTTGGCATATACTTCAGTTATTATGACCTATTTTGGGGTAAATTATTACCTTGCGGGAATGCACTCATACGCAAAAGGCGACCCTGTGCCGATACCTGATTTTGTACCTGTGACATATACGATTTTATTTATAGTAATAGCGGTTGCTTTTAGAAATAGAAAGCTGGCTTAAATACAAAGATGATAGAATATACAATCTTTCAAACTTACCTATACAAAAAGATTTGTTTATAAGATTTGAGTATTTAAAAGCATTAGGAGTAAGTCATGAAAAAATATGTATGTACGGTATGTGGTTATATTTATGATCCTGAGATTGGAGACCCTGACTCTGGGGTTGAGGCTGGAACGGCTTTTGAGGATATTCCTGATGATTGGAGATGCCCAGTTTGTGGCGTTACAAAAGATGATTTTGAAGAGATGTAAGTGAGATTTACTTTAATATAAAGGGCAAAATCTACTATGTCGGCAATGTCGATTGGAAAATAGAGCATTATAAAGGTTACAGGTACTCTACACACAAAGATTCTTCATACAGTGCGTGTCTAATGAAAAGAGCACAAAGTCATGTGTTGATTTTGGAGAAGAGTTTGCTAGAGAGACTACAATATAAGAGGCATTATCATACAGTTTAGCGGATTTAAAGATGCGGTTGCTTTTTTAGAAGCTATTCGCAAAAATAACAATAAAGAGTGGTTTGAGGCGCATAAAAGCGAGTATGAGAGAGTTATTTTAAATCCATCAAAGGCTTTTGTAGTTGAGATGGGCGAGCATCTTATGGCGCTTGAGCCAACAATCGACTTTGAGCCAAAAATCAATAAATCACTCTTTAGAATATATAGAGATACTCGCAGAATGGGTGCAAATAAAGTACCACTAAAATCGAAAATCGGAATTATTTTCACGCAAGGCAATAGTGGAGGCAGGCTTCAAAAATCCTCGTTTTATCTTCACTTTTCCCCTGAGGAGCTTTTTGTGTCTGTTGGGGCAAGATGGTTTGAAAAGCCTATGTTAGATGCTTACCGTGAATATATAAAAGATGAAAGCCGAAGAGTTGCTCTTGATAAACTTTTAAATAGCCTTGAAGCAAAGGGATATAAAACGATTGAAAAAGAGTATAAAAGATATCCTCGGGGTTTTAGTTCTGATATGCCAAGCGTAGATTTGAGTCTTTACAAAGGGATGGCGGTTTATAAAATTTTAGAGCCAAATCTCATAGAAGATGGCGACAGACTAATAGATACGCTTTATAAAATATATGAAGAGATGCTACCATTACAGCGTATTGTATATGAGATAAGTTTAAGAGCTAAAGAGGAGTAGGTTGTGAAAAAAGAAGCAATCGTTTTACTAAATATGGGCGGACCAAACAACCTAGAAGAGGTTGAAGTTTTTTTGACTAATATGTTTAATGATAAAAATATCATAACTGTAAAAAGCTCTCTTTTGAGAAGATTTATAGCGACTATGATAACTTTTTCAAGAGCGGAAAAATCACAAGAAATATATAGACAAATTGGTGGAAAATCACCTATTGTTGGGCATACTAAAAATTTGGTTCAAAAGCTTAAAAGTAGAGTCGGTAATGAGATTATAGTTGATTTTGCCATGCGTTATACGCCTCCGTTTGCCGCAGAGGTTATAGAGAGACTAAACAAATACAATCTTGAAAAAATCTATCTGATTCCTCTTTATCCTCAGTTCTCAACTACCACCACCAAATCATCTTTAGAGGATTTTGAGGAGCAGTATCATACAAAAGGCAGGGATGCTGTTTTAGTTGAGATTAAACACTTTTTTCAAAATACAAACTACAACAAAGCGATACTTCAAAGGATTCAAGAACGCATTAGCGCTCATGAGTGCAGGGATTTTGACCTGATATTTTCAGCTCATGGACTTCCTCTAAAAGTGATTGAAAAAGGCGATGTTTATGAGCGACATGTGCAAAAACATGTTGAGATTTTAAAGGGGATGCTTCTTGAAGCTGGGATGAATTTTAATGCGGTGCATCTTGCTTATCAGTCAAAAGTCGGACCGATGGAGTGGCTAAAACCCTCGCTTGGGGATAAGTTAAAAGAGGTAAAAGGCAAGGGTGTGCTTATCTATCCTATAGCTTTTACAATTGATAATTCAGAGACTGATTTTGAGCTTGAGATAGAGTATAGAGAAATTGCACATGAACTAGGATTTAAAGAATATAGAGTTTGTGAATGCCCAAATGATAGTGAGTTTTTTGTTGATGCTCTTGTTGAAATATATGAGAAGATGAGATAAAAAAAGAGATGAAAGTTGTTATCTTTGATATGGACGGTACGCTTCTTGATTCAAAAAAAGATATTACAATCTCTGCCAATTATGTAAGAGAGAAGCATTATAATCTAGAGCCACTTAGTGAAGAGTATGTAGTTGAAGTTATCAACATGGAGGTGCGAAATCTCGCCATGCTTTTTTATGAAACAGAGGTTTATCATCCAAAAGATAGGGAGTTGTTTGAGAGTCATTATGAGATTCAGTGCACAAAAAATGTTTACCTTTATGAGGGGATAGAGGAGATGCTTAAGAAACTAGTGGAGGCAGATATAAAAATATCCGTTGCGACAAATGCCCCTACTCAGTTTGCCCTTAGGATGCTAGAGCATTTGAAAGTAAAGCCTCTTTTTGATGTTATTATAGGCGCAGACATGGTTTGTGAGTCAAAACCGAGTCCTGAGATGCTTAACTATGTACTTAATCACTACGGATATGATGCCAAAAGTCATAAAGCGTGGATGGTTGGAGATAACTCTAAGGATATTTTAAGCGCAGCAAGTGCGCAAATCGACTCAATTTTCGCAACCTGGGGATTTAGTCCAAAAGGCAATGCAAAAATAATCATAAAAAAACCTTCCGAGATATTAGATATAGTTTTATAAAAGTTTATGATAGAATAGCCAGAGACTATATTAAGGATATATTGTGTTTGATGCTGATTTCTTGCTGGCTTTTGCATTTATGGCGCTTCTTTTTCTTAGACAAATATCTATATTAAAAGAGCCAAATAAGATTAACTATGCACCGCTTATGCTAGGCATCGGTGCTATTAGTGCCGTTGTTCATTTTATAATTCATCCTGAATCTATGGATATGTTTATGGCGTTAAAAGAGAGTTTTATTCCCATCTTGGTTTCTTTGATTTTATATATTATTATGAATATCTTGCATCAGACGCAACAAGCCGAGCAGGCGAAAATGCAGCATAAATTTTCTCAAGTATTAACTAAGCAGCTAGAGGAGTTAGCAGAGTTCAGTTCGCAGTTTGATAGAAAGATGATTTTAAATCAAAATCAAGATAAGCAACTCCAAGAAGAGAGTAGGGAGAGATTTAAGCATGATATAAAAGCGCTTGATTCCTTGCTGATAAATCAAAATAAATTTTTAGAAAAATTTCAAGAGTTGCACGGTTTGCATGAGAGTGTAAAGAACTCTTTTGAGAATTTTACCGAGGTTGAACTTCCATCTCTTGACAAAATTGTTCATAAACATATTGACATACTAAGAGTGGCAGAGCAAGATCATTTCAACAAAGTAAAAACAATCCTCACAAGAGCAGTAGAGAGTAGAGATGAGATAGTTGATGAGATAGAGGAGTTAAAAGAGAGTTTGCACGCTATGAGCACTATCTCAAAGACAATCGCTAACACGATAACGCAGGAGACACTCGGACAACTCTCAAGCGTTACAAAACCGTTTGAAAAAGAGCTGCTCTCTATTAAATCACATGCACAGGGAGTAGAAACATCCCTTTATGAGAGTGAAAACAGGCTCGGTGGCATAAAAGAGCAGAGTGAAATGATTATGAAGCAGATGATTTTATCTTCAAATAAGATGAGTGAACTACGGACTCAAAACGCCTCTTTGCATGACATCTACGCGACTATGAGAGATTTGATAAAAGATATAGAGGGTGTAAAATCAGAGTATGTAAAATCACAATCACAGCTTAGTATAATTATAAAAGAGTTTAAAGAGATAAAAGAGAGTGAAGCAAAGAGCACAAAAGAGCAGATAGAGTCTTTAGGAAACACGCTTAATGATAAAATAGATAGCTCCTTAGAGAAGCTTCATAAAGATTATCACGTGGCTAAGGAAGATATATCTCAGAGTGTAAAGTTTTTGTCCAAACAAGCGCAGTTAAAAAACAGATACTATGACTCAGAGAGCTAGTATAATTAGTGTGGGATAGATAAAGAGCCCCATATATGGTAAAAAATTATTTATCGGCGTTAGAAGAAGCTGGCTTAGTTCTTTAGAGAGTTCCTTTTTCTTAAAAATCTGCTCTATTAGAAGAATCTTGGTTGCAACGTCAGCTGTTTTAAGAAAGAGCAAAATCATCGCATATATATTAAGATTACTAAGCATAGCAAACCCAATACTAAAGTAAAAAGTCGGCTGCATTATTAAAAAGAGAAATATGCTTTTTGAGTAATATTTATGCATCCTTAGGAGCATTCCCATAATGCTAGGCGCCTTTTGCCACATTATCTCATACATCTCAAGTAGTACAAAAAGAAGTACATAGTTTAAAACCAAATCATTTATCATTTTTTAATTTTACTATAAATATTTAAAATTTGCTATTGTTTTAACCTACACTTTAGGGGATCACATTTTATCAAAAATTGTTAACACTGCATTAACAAAAAGTTAACATCTAATTCATATAAAACACATATACTTATAACGGTAAATTTCTTGAAAAAGGGGTTTAATATTAATGCCTAAGATAAGG
>NZ_JALNZY010000133.1 GCF_023229105.1 Sulfurimonas sp. | reverse complement strand
CTGTATCTGGATTTCACCGCTTGAGTTTATGCGATACTTAATAAGCTTTAATTGATTTATAAGATTGTCATTGTCCGCGACAAGTCCTTGATTGCCGTCAAATTCGCCCTCACCGATAAACCACTGTTTTAATCTCCAATAACACTGAGCGCGGACATTTTTATATTGTATTTTGCTGTTAGGGATTTTGTCTGCCGTTCCGCCCAAAATAACGGGATTGATATAAAAATTTTGCTCCTTAAGTCTATCTGTGGGACCACCGCCCATACCTGCATCATCCAGGCAGACAGCTGACGCTTTTAAATCCCAATCTTGCATAGCTTCAACACACAGCCCCACAGCGGTCATTAAACTTTCGGTTTTGGCTGATTTAATAACGGCGGCTTTGTTTCCGTTTCTTAAGGTCAATGATGTTCTGTTGCCACCTCGCCCTATATCAACGCCGAGTATATTATCCCTGCTTTTTTCCATGGTTACCGGAGCGATCGCCCCGTTGATTATATCCTCGGTCAGCAATAACTGATACCCCTCTTCATCAATTTCGTTTTCAGCAGGAAATTTGCAATCATAAAACACACTAAAAAACATTTCCTTACGCATTTCCGCAATAAACGATTCCGTGAATCTGCCCTCTGCAAGCGCGTCTTTATAATTTATCCAAATCTTATGTGTCGTATCATCGGTCATTGTTTTATAAAAATGATTGCGTTTTAAAGGATTTGCAAACTCCATTAAAAAACTGTCCTTATGTCCGCCGAGCATACGCTTTATATAAGCGTATAAATCGTTATCCATTAAAACTGAATCGTCAATATAAATATCCTGCCCGCCGAATCCGAGTAACGCCTCCCCGAGCCTCTTTTTGTTTCTATTCTCAGCGGATAAAATTTTAATCTGCCCCCCGCGTTTAAATGTCAGGTTATCCCGGCGCCGTTCCCTACGTAACCGCTCAATCGCGCCCCCGTCAATCGCAAGCTGGCTTGAAAACACTTCGCTGTCAAACACGTGTTGATTAACCTGCCGCATTATTATTTCAGCCTTTGCTTTTGTTCCGCCGATTATAACCTGTTTGCGCGGCGTCAATACGCCCTTAATTATTATCCCACACGCGGCGCAAGTACTCTTCCCGTACTGGGTCGGAGCCACTACGCCCACGCGCTGATGAGGCATTAAAACAATTTCGCTTATAATGTCTTTTTGGGTTTTTGTAAATTCGAGAGGCTTTTTAGCGTCATCAGTAAACAGGCTTGTAAATTCGTTTAGCATTTCGGTTTTAGCTGGAGCGCAAAGGGTCATTTGCTTGACTCAATTATTTTAGCGGCTTTAGCAAGCAGCTGGTCTATTTTACTTATCTGGCTTTCGTCCGCACGAATTTCCATTGTCTGCTCATCTCTGTACCCGTGTACTGCAAGTAACAATCTTACAATCGAACTGTTAAAATTTCCTTTCAGTCCCTCTGATATTAATTTTTTAGCCTGCAAATTAACGACAATATCCACCGTGCCCCGAAAGTCTTCGTTTACTTTACCGTATTCATACACTTTGTTACGCGGTATACCAAGATACAACGCAAGCCCCTCGATTGTCGGCACGGCTTCATCTTTTTCAAAAGTTTTAATATAATCTTTTGTTTTTTTAACAAAGGATTTATCATACTTGCTTGGCCGGCCCATTGGTTTTGATTTGACAGGGATAGTTTTATTTTCAGGATTTTTTAATACTTTCTTTTTATTGTCCAAAATAAAAACCTCCCGCGTGAAAAGTTTCTTTCTTTACGGGAAGTATAAAGCTTTTAAATCATTATGTCAAAATAAATCACTGCTAAAAAAAAAGCAGTTTACCTGTTTTTGTTGTGCTTAAAATATCCTTTCAACACAAACCGGACAGTACTATAACAATATCCTGTTACCACTGCTGTTTCCCTGTGTATTGATTCTATCTTTACATACCCTAATTCTTTCAACTGCTTTTCATAAACCTGTTTAAATACGGTTTCAATCTCTGTTTTTTTTCTTTTGTTGTATTCGACTTTTAAAACGTCTTTAATCATGCCTACCACCTTTTCTTAGTTTTGTGTTTTGCGCGCACCATATCTTTGGATATATCCCCATAATTGCTAACTGCCCTAATTCGCTCTTTTGTTGTCATGGGTTCAAAATCCTTGTTTAAAAAATAGTTTGCAGGGTCTTTAAACACAGCTTCGGGCGTTACGCTATATTGCGCCGCAGCCTTGCACACCCTGGGCCCGTACTTCTTTAAAACAGCGTCCTCAAACCGTGTATTGTTTTTCACTCCCCCGCCTCCTCAATCATATTCCTGTTCACCTTTTCTTTTTTTAATTTCATTATCGGATTCCCGTTCGGCGCTTTTGTTACGACCGTAAATTCAACCTCCACCATATTGTTTTTTAACCACCTTAAAATATTACATTCCTGACCTTTAGCCGCGACCTGTAAAACATAATGCTCTTTTTTGACCGGGTTCCAGTACTGGACAGGCCGACCAAACTGATCCGCACGGCAAAGCGATTCTTTAAAAACCTGTTTGTTTTCCATTGTCCACCTCGTTAAAATATTTTGGGGCTATCCGACCGCACCATTCAGCTATTTCGCGACACATTCCTTCTGTCGGCTTTCCAT
>NZ_JALNZY010000022.1 GCF_023229105.1 Sulfurimonas sp. | reverse complement strand
CAGCCATATTTTTCCAAGTATGAAAAAAGCTGATTCTCTTTTCTGGCAAAATGTTTCTCAACTAAACAAAGTTTTTTAAACTTATCTTCAAACTCTTCAAAATTCTTTATTATATCAATAGTGCTTATACTTGCAATCAAACCTCTTATCAACATATTTTCTTCTATATAGACTTTAGCAGGGTGCCCTTCAGGCAGATTTGTAAATGGATTCATAATTTTTCCTTAACAATTTTATAACAAGATTATACTGTTTTTAAAAATTTACTCTTTGATTTATAACAAGATGAAAAATTACTGTTGTTTTAATTTTACTCTTTGAGAATGCGTTATTGCAACGGCAATAGCATCAGTTATATCAAGCGGTTTTATCTCTTTTTTTATGTTTAAAAGTCTCTTTACCATAAAAGCGACTTGCTCTTTTGTGGCTTTACCATTTCCTGTAAGTGCTTTTTTAACTTGAAGCGCCGTATATTCATTGAACTGCCCAAACTGCTGAAGAAGCATAAGTATAATTGCTCCGCGAAATTGGGCAAGTTTAATTGTTGTTTTTGGATTATGTGCATAAAAAATATCTTCAATTGCTACTTCATCTATTTTATGATTTTTAAATATACCTTCAAAAGCTTCAACCATCTGCGGAATCTGAAACTGTAACTCTTCGGCTTTTATTTTTATAAGTCCAGCCTCAATTAATAAAATTTTACCTTTTTCTAAAGAAATAAGAGCATAGCCCATTTTTCTTGTTCCCGGATCTATTCCTAAAATTGTCATCTCAATCCTCATGGCATGATATTTTCGTATTATAGTGCAACAATTTTAACCTATTCACATATTCACAAATTTGTTATTCACATAATTTTAACTCTATTTATGGCAATAAGCGCTATTATTCACAAATATAATAAAGATAGAGGAAGAGTTGTGAATATAGGTCAAAAAAATTTGCTTTTACTAAAAGAGGAGATACCCGAGATTGAATATAACAGATATATAAAACATCTCGTTTATGACACAAAAAAATCCACAAGTGACACAGCGCTTTTTTATGCCCCAAACTCTCTAGTTTTAAACTGGATAAAAAATAGATACAGCGCAAAAATCAAACATCTTTTTGAAGTACATGATGCATCTAATGTAACTGTTAAAATTTTACTTAAAAATCAGATTGAATCTAAAAAAGCAGAACAAAAAAAAGAGCAAAAACAGCTACATTCATTACTAAATCCATCACACACTTTTGAAAATTTTATGGTTGGAGGTTCTAACCAATTTGCTTATGCTGCAGTAAAGAGCGTAAGTGAAAAAGCAGGTGTTCTTTATAATCCTCTTTTTATTCACGGGGGAGTCGGTTTAGGCAAAACTCACCTGATGCAAGCAGCAGGAAATGTTTTTCAAAATCAGGGGAAAATTGTTATCTACACTACTGTTGAGCAGTTTTTAAATGACTTTATACGTCATGTTAGAAATAAAACCATGGAAAGGTTTCAAGAAAAATATCGTAAATGTGATGTTCTTCTTATAGACGATATCCAGTTTTTAAGTAATAAAGAGGGTATTCAAGAGGAATTTTTTCATACTTTTGAAGCACTTAAAGGTGTTGGCAAGCAGATTATATTAACAGCCGATAAACATCCAAAAAAGATAGCGGGACTTGAAAAAAGACTTCAAAGTCGCTTTGAGCATGGACTTGTTGCAGATATTCAGCCTCCAGAACTTGAGACTAAAATAGCCATTATAGAAAATAAATGTAAAATCAATAAAGTTACTCTTACAAAAGACATCATAAGTTATATAGCAACAGTAATTGAGAGTAACGTTCGTGAAATTGAGGGGATTTTATCTAAACTACATGCTTATTCACAACTTATGCATGTAGATATAGATTTGCAATTTACAAAAAGTGTTTTAAAAGATCAACTTCAAGAAAATCGTGCAAATCTTACCCTAGATATTATCACGCAAAGTGTTGCAAAAGATTTAAATATAAAACCGAGTGAAATTCGCTCAAAAGGAAGAAGCAAAAATCTGGTTTATGCAAGAAGAATTGCTATCTATCTCTGCCGTGATTTAACCCAAAATACAATGCCACAACTTGCACAATACTTTGGAATGAAAGACCATACCGCTATAAGTCATACACTAAAAAAAATAAACGAATTAATCCAAAATGATGAAGATTTTAAAGTTAAAATAGAAGAGTTAACAAACAAAATAACATCCTCTTCTTAAAAAGATGAAAAAAAGATATAATTACTTAAGTGAACAGATGTGAAAAAAGCTCAAAAGGTTCATCACATCTAAAAAACCCTTAGAGTAGTAGCTACAGAGTGATATTCACATTTTCACTCCCACCTACTACTACTACTATAATTTTATATAATAAATAGGAATTTAGATGAAGATAACAGTACAAAAATCTATCATTGAAAATATTTTAATTCATACACAACCATTTTTAGAAAAAAAAGATACCTCACAAATTACATCTCATGTATTAATAGATGTTTCAAATTCTAAACTCTGCATCAAAGCTACAGACTATGAAATAGGTCTTATTGTATCAACTGATAAAGTAAATATAATTGGCAATGGCACTGTTACGGCTAATGGTAAAAAATTTTTAGATATTGTAAGAATTTTAAAAGATGGAGAAATTAGCTTAGAAGTTAAAAATGATATTTTATATATCTCCCAATCACACTCAAATTTTAAATTACCAACATTTTCTTATAGTGAATTTCCAACATTTCCAATATATGAAGGAAAACCTCGTATAACGATAAATTCACACTCTCTTATAGACTCTCTTAAAAAAATAACTCCATCAATTGATACAAACAACCCAAAATTTGAATTAAATGGTGCACTCATTGATATCAGAGAAGATAGTATTAATTTTGCCTCCACAGATACCAGAAGATTAGCAGTAGTTAATATAAAAAATGAAAACAGCAGTCAACTATCTATAATCATCCCAAAAAAAGCAATAATAGAGATTCAAAAACTATTTTTTGATGACATAGAACTTTATTATGATGAGACAAATCTTATTATAAACTCAAAAAATTATACTTTTTTTACAAAACTTATAAATGGAAAATTTCCTGAATATTCAAGGATTATTCCAAAAGAGATCTCAAAAACACTTACTCTTCCAAAAGCTGTGATGATAGAATCAATTAAACAAATTACTACAATCTCAACAGATGTAAAAATAACTTTTTTTAATAACACAATTACGTTTGAATCACTAAGTGATGACAATATAGAAGCTAAAACAGAGATAAATTATGAAACAGGCTTTTCTTCACCTTTTGTTATTGCAATTAACAGCAGATATCTTTTAGATTTTTTAAATACCGTAAACAGTTCTGAATTTACTATCGGTCTCAATGAAAGCAATCTGCCTTTTGTTCTAAGTGAAGCTAATTTTAAAACTGTTGTTATGCCTATAGTTATATAAACCTTACACTTAATTTTTATTTTAAACCTCTTTTAGCAGACTTCTTCTATTTTATAAGAAGTCTTATTATTAAAACCTATCAAAATACCCGCTTATAAGCATATAAAACTTATTTTTAGAATAAATTAGATAAAATAACCCCAATTATGTAACAAAGTTATAATGGAGTATTAAATGGAAAATTACGGCGCTATTAATATTAAAGTCCTTAAAGGATTAGAAGCAGTTCGTAAACGACCTGGTATGTACATTGGTGATACCGGACATAGAGGTTTACATCATTTGGTTTATGAGGTTATTGATAACTCAATTGATGAGGCAATGGCAGGTCACTGTGATACTATTAATATAATTCTTACAAAAAATGGCACATGTAGAGTATCTGATAATGGGCGTGGTATTCCTACTGATATACATCCAACTGAAGGAATAAGTGCTGCTACTGTTGTTTTAACAGTTCTTCATGCCGGCGGTAAATTTGATAAAGATACTTATAAAGTCTCTGGTGGTCTTCATGGTGTTGGTGTATCTGTCGTAAATGCTCTATCTTCAGAGTTAAAAATGACTATTAACAGAGATGGAGAAATTTTTGAACAAGATTTTAAAAAAGGTATACCTCAAGAGATACTTTCTGTTATAGGAAAAACTCGTAAAACAGGTACTACGATAGAATTTGCACCAGATCCTAGTATATTTACGGAAATTGTGATTTTTGAATATGAATATTTAGCTAGAAGATTTAAAGAACTTGCATACCTTAATCCATTTATAACTATTAATTTTATTGATGAGAGAACTAATGTTTCACAAACATACCATTTTGAGGGTGGTATAGCTCAATATGTTACAGATTTAAATAAAAAACAAGAAGTTGCTAAAGTTTTTGAATTTAGTTCAAAAATTGAAGATATAGAATTTGATATAGCACTTATGTATAATGATACTTATGATGAAAAAGTTTACTCTTTTGTAAATAACATACGAACTCCAAACGGCGGAACACATGAAGCGGGTTTTCGTGCTGCACTAACTAGAGCTATATCAAATTATAACTCTCAAAACGGTGCAGCAAAAGAGAAAGATGTTAAAATAAGCGGGGAAGATACTAGTGAAGGTCTTATCGCTATTGTTTCAGCTCGTGTTCCTGAGCCTCAATTTGAGGGACAGACTAAAGGTAAACTTGGAAATACTTATGTAAGACCGTTAATCCAAAAAGCTACTTATGAGTTACTGAGTAAATATTTTGAAGAAAATCCAATTGAAGCAAAAGCAATTGTTGCAAAATCTCTTATGGCAGCAAGAGGTCGTGAAGCTGCTAAAAAAGCAAGAGAATTGACACGCAGAAAAGACTCCATGAGTGTTGGAACGCTTCCTGGAAAACTTGCAGATTGCCAAAGTAAAGATGCTTCCATCTGTGAACTTTATCTGGTGGAAGGTGACTCTGCAGGCGGTTCTGCAAAAATGGGCAGAGATAGAGTATTTCAAGCTATTTTACCACTTAAAGGTAAGATTTTAAATGTTGAAAAAGCAAGACTTGATAAAATATTAAAATCTGAAGAGATTACTAATATGATTACGGCGATGGGTTGTGGGATTGGTGATGAGTATAATGAGGAAAAACTTCGTTATCATAAAATCATCATTATGACCGATGCTGACGTTGATGGTTCACATATTCAGACTCTGCTTCTGACATTTTTCTTCCGTCATTTTAGAAGTGTAATTGAAAATGGATATCTCTATTTGGCACAACCACCGCTTTTTCGTTATAAAAAAGGAAAAAAAGAGATCTATTTTAAAGATGACCGCCAAATGAATGACTTTTTGATTGATAATGGGATAGAGTCTTTAGATATGCAAACTGTAGGACATAACGATTTAATATCATACTTCAGAATGGTTGATCACTACAGGGGTTCTCTTGAGGCTCTAAAAAGAAGATACGCTTTAGTAGATTTAATACGCCATTTTATAGAAAATCCTGATTTAATAGGTCTTGACATAACAAGTATGTATAAAAAAGTTGAAGAATTTTTAGTTGAAAGTGGAAATAATATTCTTACTAAAACAGTTACTCAGGATTCAATTCATATTTTTGTGCAGACAAAAGGTGGAATGGAGGAGTTACTTATAAATGATGATCTTTTTGCTGCTCCACATTTTTGTGAAGCAAGTTACATATATGGAAAAATAAAAGAGTGGAATTTAGACTTTAAAGAAGATATTTTAAAAGTGCTGAATAATATTATAGAGTATGCTAAAAAAGGTGCATACATTCAACGTTATAAGGGTCTTGGAGAGATGAATCCAGATCAGCTTTGGGAGACTACAATGACCCCTGAAAATAGAATATTATTACAAGTTACAATAGAAGATGCAGAGTTAGCAAGTGATACTTTTACTCTTTTTATGGGCGATGAAGTTGAACCTCGTCGTAACTATATTCAAACACATGCAAAAGATGTTAAACATTTAGATGTTTAACATCTCAGTAATATATGTTACTTCCAGAAATTAAAGAGAGAGAGTACCGTTTTAAGTTAGCACTTAGGATGGTGCTTCCTATTTTTGCTCTTGTTATTGCTTTAGTTTTTCATACATTTAGTACAAGTCAAGAAACTTTAAATACCTCATTTTACATTGAATCAATTCTAATTTTAGTATTTAGCATCTATTTTATTTTTTATCTTATATATAAAGGTTTTGATACTAAAATAATTGATAGTGTATCAAAAGCTTTTACAAGAGAGTATATATATGAGTATTTAAAAAAGAAGATAAAAACATCTAAAGAGTACACACTTATACTTTTAAGTGTTGATAATCTTTATGAAATAAATAGTCGCTATGGCATTAAAATCGGTGATAAAGTACTTTTTGAAACTCTTAATTGGATAGTTGAATATTTAAAATCAAAAGATATATACAATATTTCGGTAGGGCGCATAAAAGGCGGTGATTTTATAATTGGAGTGCATGGAGATAAAAATAGATATAAAACAATTATAGAGTTAATGTGTCTTAAGAGTGAAGAGTTTAAGATTGATGATATAGAGATTCAGATATCAGGTGTTTTAAATGATATAACTTTTTCAAAAGATATTGATTATTTAATCGAAAATCTTTTTGAATTGCAAGATAAAAATAAAAGTTCTAAATTAACGGCAAAATATATAGATGAAGATATAAATCCAAATGAACTTGAATATAGCGTTATAAATGCTATTAAAAGAAAAGATTTAGTAATTTATACACAAACTGTTTTTGAAAAAGAAGTAGAAGTTTTTAAAGAGTGTTTTGTAAAATTAGAAACGGAAGATGAAAAATTGCTTCATCAAAAGAATTATATGAAAATTTTAGATAAATTAAGATTGATGGGTAATTATGATCTTATAGTTTTAGAAAAAGTAATAAATATGTGTACTCAATCCGACGGTAATAAATTTGCAATTCAAATATCACCTACTTCTTTGAGAAATTCCACTGTTTTAACAAAAATTAAAGAAATTTTTACAAAAAATGAGTGTGCAAAAAATAGAATTATACTGCTTTTTCAAGAAAGTGAATATTATCCGAGAGTAGATAAATTTAATGCAACTCTGCAGCAGTTAAGAAGTTTGGGAGTTCTTATAGCTGTAGATAGATTAGCTTCGTTACATACGAGTTTTTTATATTTACGGGATTTAGATATTGATATAGTTAGATTTGACTCGTACTATACTAAAAATAGCGATGAGGGAGTATATAAAAATATTATAAGTGGTTTTAATGTTATGGCACATGAAAAGGGTCTTAAAACATGGATTAAGATGATTGAAAATCAAAATTGTTACACTTTAGCAAAGGAGCTAGGAGTAGATTACATGCAGGGCAGGTATTTGGCACCTTTAGAAAAAATTGAAAAAAAGAGGAGTTAGTATGAAGTATGGTGAAAAAATTATTAATGAGTTTGATGTAGAAAAAGATTTGGAGATTTGGCCAAATGAGCATAAAAGAAATTATCTTATAAAGATGACACTTCCGGAGTTTTCATGTCTATGTCCAAGAAGCGGATATCCTGATTATGCAACTATATATTTAGAATATACGCCTGATGCATGGGTAGTTGAATTAAAAGCTATAAAACTTTATATAAATTCATTTAGAGATAGACACATCTCTCATGAAAACAGTGCAAATGAGATATATGAAGTTTTAGAGAAAAAACTAAAACCAAAATATATGAAAGTAGTAGCCAATTATAATCCAAGAGGAAATGTTCACACTGTTATAGAGATTGATAGCTCAAGACTTTAAATAATTTTTTAACCAAAGAAGTGCGCTGTCATGGTTAGAAAATTTGCCATGCATTTGAGCATCATAAGCATCAGAGATGATTTTTGAAAATAGAGGCGAGGGCTTAAGAGCAAACTTTAAAATATCTCTTCCCATTAAAATAGCCGGGAGTTTTTTGTCTAATATATTTAGTTCTTTTGCTCTTTTTTTTATCTCTTGAACAGTTTTAAAAGCTTTTGTGTTATCGTTTGTAAGATAAATTGCACTTTTTAAAATAAGAAGCTCATCTATATTTACTTCAGCAGCGAGTTTATATAGGTAATAGTCACTTAGAGAATTTTTATATAGAGTATTTGTATCATTATGTTTTTTAACAAGCAGAAGAGACCTTTGTAAAAGTTCTTTCTCATCTGTTAATTTTTGTATAAAATTTTGAGCCTCTTTTTGAGAAAGGTTATAACAAAGACCCGCTAACATTAAAACAAGATTTGTTTGATTGTTAGTTGTTTTTTGTTTTGCTATAGCATCTATAACGGATAGATTTTGAGTATATATGTTGCTACCAAACTCTTTTAAAAGTTCAAATCCATGTGAAGGTTTTTTTGCATAAAGAAGAAGTTTTTTTACCTCCTCAAATATTCTCTCTTTAGGAAGTTCTTCTAACATCCCTTTTAAAACCATATCTTTACATGTAGAAAAAAGATTATCTTCAATTTTGAGATTAAATCTTGCAGCAAATTGAATAGCTCTTAAAACTCTAAGAGGGTCTTGGCTAAAACTCTCTAAATTTACAGCTCTAAGTATCTTGTTTTTAAAGTCATCAATTCCACCAAATGGGTCTAGTATTTCTTTTTTTAAGACATCATAACCTATAGAGTTTATCGTAAAATCTCTTCTTGATGTTGCAGTTTTAAAATCAAGTGTTGTATCTATGGCTATCTCAAATCCTTTATGTCCAGGTTGAACTTTATTATCAATCCTTGGAAACGAGAAGTCTAAATCATAATCTTCAAAGTATAGTTTGCAAACTCCAAAACTTTTTCCCACGACATTAACAGAGCCGAACTCTTTTAATATATTTTGCAACTCTAAAAAAGAGGAGATTCCATAAACTTCTATATCTATATCTTTAGAATCAATTCTAACAAGAGAATCCCTAATAAAGCCTCCTACAATTATAGGTTTAATACCCAAATTATATAATTTGTCAAATATAATATTTAATTTATCTGGGTAATTAATCATCATAATCATAAATATTGAGTATCTCTTTTTATTTTAAATATATTATAACACTATTTTAGGTATAATCGCAAAAATTTTTATCTTGGTTTTATATTTAATAAGCCAAAGAAGGAAGCCTTGTGCAAAAGATTAGAAATATTGCAGTAATTGCCCATGTTGACCATGGTAAAACAACCATGGTTGATGGACTACTAGAGCAGTCGGGAACATACGGAACTCATGAGCAACATGATGAAAGAGCAATGGATAGTAATGCTTTAGAAAAAGAACGTGGTATTACGATTCTCTCAAAAAACACCGCAATTCGCTATAAAGATTATAAAATTAATATTATAGATACTCCGGGTCACGCCGATTTTGGTGGTGAAGTTGAGCGTGTTTTAAAGATGGTAGATGGTGTTTTGGTACTTGTTGATGCCTATGAGGGTGTTATGCCTCAAACTAAGTTCGTTGTTAAGAAGATGCTTGCACTCGGTAAAAAACCGATTGTTGTTATCAATAAGATTGATAAGCCCTCAGCAGATCCAGAGAGAGTTGTAGATGAGATGTTTGACCTTTTTGCTGCTATGGATGCAACAGAAGATCAACTTGATTTTCCTATCATTTATGCTGCTGCGCGCGATGGTATTGCAAAGCTTGACATGGCAGACCCGGATGGAAACTTTGAGTGTATCTTTGAAACTATTTTAAAGCATATACCGGAGCCTGAGGGGGATAGAGAAAATCATACACAGGCACAGGTATTTACGCTTGACTATGATAACTATGTTGGTAAGATAGGAATTTCTCGTATCTTTAACGGGGTAATTAGAAAAGGTGACAACGTTATGCTTGCAAAAGCTGACGGCGAACTTGTAAAAGGGCGTATTTCTAAGCTTATTGGTTTTCACGGACTTAACCGTATGGAGATTCAAGAAGCTGAAGCTGGAGATATCGTTGCATTTGCAGGTTTAGAAACTGTAGATGTAGGAGATACTATCTGCGACCCTGCTAACCCAATGCCGCTTGATCCGATGCATATCGAAGAGCCGACATTAACAGTTATTTTTTCCGTAAATGACTCTCCTCTTGCAGGACAAGAAGGAAAACACGTAACTTCTAACAAACTCAAAGATAGACTCGAAGCTGAGATGACAACAAACGTTGCTATGAGACTTGAACTTGTAGGCGAGGGTAAATTTAAAGTTTCAGGACGCGGCGAGTTACAGATTACAATTTTAGCCGAAAATATGAGACGTGAAAACTTTGAATTTGGCGTAGGTCGCCCAGAAGTTATCGTAAAAGAGATTGAGGGTGTTAAATGTGAGCCGTTTGAACATCTAGTTATTGATATTCCTGAAGAGTTAAGCGGTACCGTAATTGAGCGTCTTGGAAAAAGAAAAGCAGAAATGAAATCTATGGTTCCAATGGGACAAGGTTTTCAAAGAATTGAGTTTGAAATTCCTGCTCGTGCATTAATTGGATTTCGTGGTCAATTTTTGACAGATACTAAAGGTGAGGGTATTATGAACCACTCATTCTTAGATTTTCGTCCATACAGCGGAGCCGTTGAATCAAGAAGTTACGGTGCGCTTGTAAGTATGGAAAACGGTGAAACTTTAGCGTACTCACTCTTTAATATTCAAGACCGCGGAGTTCTTTTTATAGGACCTCAAACAAAAGTATATGAAGGTATGATTATCGGTGAGCACTCACGTTCAAACGATTTAGTGGTAAATCCTATCAAAGGAAAAGCACAATCAAACGTTCGCTCAAGCGGTGCAGATGAAGCTATTAAACTTATTCCTCCTCGTGATATGTCACTAGAGCGTGCACTAGAGTGGATAGAGGACGATGAACTACTTGAGGTAACACCTAAGAGTATTCGTATTCGTAAAAAATTTCTAACTGAAAACGAAAGAAAAAGATACTCTCGCAAATAATCTTCTATAACTAACTTCTTGCAAACTGCAAGAAGTTAGTAACTAATCTGGTGTAAAATGGCGGTTTTTAGGACATTTGTCCCTGCCACAAAACGAAGTTTTTTAAAAAAATGGATGAATTATATCAGTTAAAATCTCTTTATATATCCATGACAGTAGGGTGTACTTCCCTTTTTCCCATAATAGTTTTGATGACTCTCATCTGCCGGATAAAATTCCGATTTTTCAACTATCTTAGTGGCAACTTTATAGCCGTTGGCTTCAAGTTTTGCTATCAGCTTAGATGCTATTTCTCTCTCTTGTTGGTTATTTACAAAAACTGCGGAGAGATACTGTTCTCCTATATCAGGACCTTGTCCATTAGTTTGAGTGGGATCGTGAATCTCAAAAAAAGTCTTAGCTATCTCTTCGTAAGATATTTTATTTTTGTCATAAATAACTTCAACGGCTTCAAGATGCCCAGTATTTGAGCGGACAACATCATAGTAGCTAGGATTTTTTACATGTCCACCCATAAAACCTGAGATTACCTCCCTTACACCGTTTAATTTTTCCAGATAATACTCTACACCCCAAAAACAGCCGCCTGCAAAGTAAGCATAGGAGAGATTTTCATCTTTAATATCAGGCTTTTTTTTAAGATTTAGCGATAATGAGTTAACACAGTGTCTTGTGTTTTTGGAAGTAAAACCCTCGCCCTCAAAAACATGACCCAAATGTGCACCGCAGTTGGCGCAGACTATCTCTACACGTCTGCCGTCACTATCGGGAACTCTCTTAATGGCACCCTCTATCGCATCATCAAAGCTTGGCCAGCCTGAGCCAGAATCAAACTTATCACTAGAGTCATAAAGCGGAGCATCACAAATCTTGCATGTGTAAATCCCTCTTGATTTCTCATTTGTATATTTACCTGAAAAAGGCCGCTCAGTACCTTTGTTGATAACTATATTTTTTTCCTCTTGGCTAAGTTTTTCTATTTTTGAACCCCATGGTTTTAAATCAGATGCATTCATAGTAATTATTATGAGTATGAAAATTATAAAATTTTTCACACATTACTCCTTTTTGAATTTGTTCTATTATACGCTTTAAAATTTTATGTAAGATAGAGATATTTTATTTGAGTAAAATTTATAATATTGCTTTTATCAAAAAAAAACCTTCATATAGATATAATCCTATACTGAATTTTTAGGAGAAGAGATGAATAGAAAAAAGATATATAATCCTGAATCAAACGAAAGCATCAACGAAAGAAGAATATTTGGTGGTAACCCGACTGGAATATTTGAGCTTAACGATATAAAATATCAATGGGCATATAATCTTTGGGAGATGATGCTAAATAATACATGGTTTCCAAAAGAAGTTGACATGACGCGTGATGTAAGCGACTATAAACAGATTACCGATGTTGAAAAAGCAGCTTATGATAAAGCACTTGCGCAGCTTATTTTCATGGATTCCCTACAAACAAACAATATTATGGACAATATAAACCCCTATGTAACATCTCCAGAAATTAATCTTATTTTGGTTCGTCAAGCTTATGAAGAGGCACTTCATTCACAAAGTTATGCAGTTATGGTTGATAGCATCTCTGCAAACTCCAAAGAGATTTATGACCTCTGGCGACGCGACATGATGCTTAAAAGTAAAAATGATGCGATAGCAGCTGTTTATGAGGAACTTTCTAAAAATCCGACCGAGCATAACTTCGTAAAAGCATGTTTTGCAAATCAGATACTTGAGGGTATCTACTTTTACAGTGGGTTTGCGTATATTTATACACTTGCAAGAAGCGGCAAGATGCTAGGATCTGCTCAGATGATACGCTTCATCCAAAGAGATGAAGTGACGCATTTGGTACTTTTCCAAAATCTTATCAATTCGCTTAGAAAAGAGAGACCCGATCTCTTTACACAGCAGCTTAGAAATGAAGTTGTAGAGATGTTCAAGGAGGCGGTCAGGCTTGAGTCAAACTGGGGAAAATATATCACAGGCGGGCAAGTTTTAGGACTTACGGACGCAATTATAGAGCAGTATATTCAATATCTTGCGGATGACAGATTATATAGTGTGGGCTTTGATAAACTCTACAATGTAGCAAATCCTATAAAATGGGTCGATGATTTCTCAAAATTTAATGACCAAAAAACAAACTTTTTTGAAGGAACGGTTGCAAACTACTCAAAAGGAAGCTTAAGCTTTGATGACGACTTCTAAAGGGAGCGGGTATAAACTCTGCTCGCTTCTTTTTGAAACGACAAAAAACTATAACACTAACTTACAAACTCTTTTAGCGTTAGTAGAAAAAGCTCCAGAAAAATCACTAATCGTTGCTCCTGAAGTTGCTATAACTGGTTTTGATTATGAAAACTTAGATAAAGCCGTAGAGTTTTTTAAGGTAGCCGAAGAGGAGTTAAAAAAAGCCTCTTACAAAAAAATAATCATATTAACTATGCTTGAAAAAAGAGAAGGTAATGTTTTTAATTTTGCTAAGATTTTTTTTAATGGAGAGGTTGTTTATGAGAGAGCAAAGGCAAAACTTTTTCGTTTTGGCGAGGAGCATAAATATATGTCAGAAGGGGACGGAGAAGATATTAAGATTGTTGAAGTTGATGGCATTAAAATAGGCATTTTAATCTGTTTTGAGCTTCGTTTTAAAGAGTTTTGGCAAAAGCTTGAGGGGTGTGATGTTATCGCCGTGCCTTCATGGTGGGGAGTTCTAAGGGTAGAGCATTTTATGGTCATGACAAGAGCGCTTGCTATTATTAATCAGTGTTATGTTATTGCAAGTGACTCACAAAACGAAGAGTGTACAAAAATGAGCGGGATTATAACTCCACATGGTAAAGATGTGAGAAATGAAAATAAGGCTTGCTTGGAGCTTAAATATAATGAAAAAGAGATAGTTAAAATGAGAAGATATATGGATGTGGGCATTGGATAGAATAACCGCAACAAAAACAGCAAAACTAGCCGAGGAGTGCCATAAAAAATTCTCTTTGAGTCAAAGCGTCAAGGATGCAATAGCAAAAACCAATAGGGAAGAGTTTGTTCCGGCAGGTTTTAGGCATAATGCCTATAAACTAGACGCTCTGCCTATGGGTTCGGCTCAGTGGATAAGCTCGCCGTTAACGGTTGCAAAAATGACAGAGTATCTTGAGCCAAAAGGTGCTGACAGGGTCTTAGAGATAGGTTGTGGAAGCGGTTATCAAGCTGCCGTCTTATCACATCTATTTCGCGGAGTTTTTACTATAGAGAGGATAGAGCCGCTTATCTTAGAAGCAAAGGCGCGTTTTAGAAAGCTTAGCATCAGCAATATTCACACAAGACATGATGATGGGCAAAACGGCTGGGCGCAGTATGCTCCATATGACAGAATCCTTTTTTCGGCAACGGCAAAGGAGATACCTGCAAAACTCTTTGAACAACTTTGCGAGGGAGGGGTTTTACTAGCTCCCATGCAAGTCGGAGCTAAACAGATTATTGTGCGTTTTAAAAAAAGAGGCACCTCCTTGCAAAAAGAGGAGTTAGAAGAGTGTGATTTTGTTCCTGTATTAAATGGAATACAAAAATAGTAGAGAAGATTACTTTTTTACTCTTATGCTAGAAAGTAGATGATTTTTAAACAGCGAATTTTATCCCTTTGAAAATTTTTGCTACAGGTGTTAGTATCTTTATGTAGTGGCTTAAATAAGTTTTTTATTGTAAAATACACCAATCTAAACTAGGACAAATTATGGAAGAGATGTATGGCATAAATTACTCAAAACCTGAAGTAATTTTGATGCAAGAGACTGGTATAGGCGTAGCTGAAGCCGCGGCAAGAACATGTTATGACTCATTTCAAAACAGTGAAAACGAAGCTATAAAGTATATTGAAAATCATATACCAGATGATTCTACATGTAAAGAGATAAACTCAATACAAGAGTCAAATCTGCTTCATGACTTGGCTTGGACACACTTTCATCACTCTATTTTGGAACATGTAAATTTAAGTTTTTTGATAAGAGGAACAAGCAGAGGCGTTCTTCAAGAGCACGCCCGTCATCGTATGCAGGCCATAAGCGTAAGAAGTACACGCTATACGATGAGTTCAGTTATAAATGCTTTTGTAGCTTCACAGACAAATAGCGATAAAGATTTTTTTATAGACAAAATTCTTAGTTTTGATATGTTTGTAACTTCTGATAAAGAGTATAACAAAATTGAAATCGGTGCAATGTATGACAAACTAAAATATCAAGAAAAAATAGTAAAAAATTTTAATGAAATTGCCGTGGCAAAAAGCTCATTAAATTCTCTAGAAGAGTTTAGCGGTAATCCTGAAGCGCTTTTTAATGCGCTTGAGGGTGGAAAAAAGAAAAGAAATGTCGGAGATGCTTTTAAGCATATAATAACAGATAATGTAAAAGTTGACATGGTTGTAACATTTAATCTTAGAAGTCTGAAAAACTACTTAACGCTAAGAAACAGCGGTGCTGCTTATTTTCAGATAAGATGGCTTGCGCAAGAGATGATGAGAAAGACACCCTCAAAATATTTAGATTTGATAATTAAAAAAGGTTGAGTAAATGTGGAAGTATATTTTAATAGGCAGTTTTTTATTTAGCGGGTGCTCATATTTTGAGTTTAATTTTGCAATGTGCGAAAATATAGGACCAAACTCTGATCCCCAAATGATAGAAAAGTGCAGAAACTACAATGAAGAAGAGGCGCAAAAAGCTTTTGATAACACAAAAACAAAACCTTTAAGCAATGAAGATTTACTAGAGTTTAAAAAATAATCAAGGAGAAAAAATGAGCGTAGAAAAAGAGTTGGAAGTCAGAAGCGGGGGTGTTTGTGAACTTTGTGGAAGTAGCGAAGGATTGAGTGTTTTAGAAGTTTCTCCCTCAGATGCAAGTGCACAGCAGTCAATATATGTATGTTCAACATGTAAAGAGCAGATAGAAAATCCAGACAAAATGGATGAGACGCACTTTAACTGCCTCAATGATAGCATGTGGAGTGCTGTTCCTGCTGTTGCGGTTATGTCATATAGACTATTAAAGAGTCTTGGTAGAGAAGATTTGGTTGATATGATATACATGGAAGATGATATAAAAGCTTGGGCTGATGCCGGCTTGAAAAGCGAGTCAAAAAATGCACTCCTAAAGGACTCTAACGGTGTCGTTTTGAGTGCAGGAGATAGTGTTGTAATCATTAAAGATTTAGAGGTCAAGGGCGCAGGCTTTACCGCAAAAAGAGGCACTATGGTTAAAAATATTACGATTCCTCAAGATGTGCCAGACCATGTAGAGGGACGAGTAAACGGAACTAAAATTTATCTAAAAACAGAGTTTTTGAAAAAAGCGTAAATTTTTTTTGCTTTTGCAAGTTTGATATAAAAGGTATATATGAATTCTCTAAAATCAGTAGCCATAAATATATCAATACCGTTTTTTATATTTTCGGTATTTACGCTTATAACATTTTATGAGGCTAAAATCCCTAAGATTATATTTAGCCTTGTACCATACCTCTTTTATGCGATAAGTGCACTTATCGTATGGGTTTCTTGGCACTTTAACCGCAATAGATTTATATTTATAATTATACCGCTACTGCTTATAAGCTTGGGATTTGAGTATCTTAGTGCTAGTAAAAAAACAGATCTGTTTTTTTACGCCTCTGTACTTTATCCGCTGCATCTGCTTCTTTTTTTATCTCTAAGAGAGAGGGGACTTTTCTCAATCTGGGGTATTTTAAAAATCCTGTTTTTTTTATTGGAGATAGGAGTCGTTTCATACTTCATCGCTTATCCAAATAGTGAGTTGATAGCTCTGCTAAAGATTAAACTCTTTGCCATCTCTTTTTACCCATTGCAGGATTTATCTGTTGGAGTTGCTATTTTTGTGCTCTTTATAATGGGCATACTTCTAATGTTTAGCAGATATCTGCTCTACAATGGCTCCTTTTTGGTAATTGTTATAACTTTTTATGCAGGTTTTTATTTTATAAAAATGCCCCATGCAAATGAGCTTTCAATGCTTGCAATTGGCATAATTATCTTTATTTTACTTATAAGGGAGTCCTATCGTCTAGCTTTTTATGATGAGTTGACATCACTTCCAGGAAGAAGAGCGCTGGTGGAGGATATGGCAAAGCTTGGCATCAGGTACTCTCTTTCCATGATAGATATTGATCATTTTAAGAAGTTTAATGACACATACGGACATGACACGGGCGATGAGGTTTTAAAGATGGTTGCTTCAAAGCTTGCAAATGTTGGAGGCGGCGGAAAGGCTTATAGATACGGGGGAGAAGAGTTTGTGCTTCTTTTTCCATCAAAAGATGTGGATGAGTCTTTCATGCAAACGGATACACTAAGAGATACCATTGCAAAAAGTCCCTTTATTGTTAGGAATAAGAATAGTTCTAAAACAATATATATAAATATTTCAGCCGGAGTTGTACAAAAAAGCTCCAAAGACAAAGATTCGTTTGCGGTCATGAAAAGAGCAGACAATGCTCTTTATAAAGCAAAAAAAGCGGGAAGAAACCAGGTAATAAAAGCATAGAAAAAGGTATACATGCAGGCAAATTATAGATTTTATAAAATAGATAAAGATTTTAGAAATCCCTATGCAAGGGACAGAGACAGGGTTATTCACTCCGGAAGCTTTAGAAAGCTTGAGTATAAGACGCAAGTTTTTTTAAATCAGGAGGGAGATTTTTTTCGTACACGTCTGACACACTCTATAGAGGTTTCTCAGATTGCTCGCTCGATTACATCTCATCTAGGCTTAAATGAATCACTAGCTGAAGCAATCGCGCTCTCACATGATTTAGGACATACCCCTTTTGGGCATATTGGCGGCGATACGCTTGATGAGTGCTTAAAAGATGATGGATTTAAAAATGGTTTTGATCATAACTTTCAAAGCTTTAGAGTTGTTTCCTCACTAGAGAAGAGATATAACGATTTTAGTGGGTTAAATCTTACATTTGCAACGCTAGAGGGAATACTTAAACACTCATACCCATACAAAAAAAGTTTTTTGCCCCCTATTATAGATGAGCAGTTTCATCTTCAGACACATCCAAGCATTGAGGCGATGATAGTTGACCGCGCCGATGAGATTGCTTATATAACCCATGATATAGATGATGGTGTGAATTCAGGGCTGATTAGTTTTGATGATTTGAAAGAGAGCAAGCTGATAAAAGAGATTTTAGAGAAGGTAAAAAAAGAGGGAGTCAGCGAGCAGGAGGATGAGATGTTTCGCTATCGATTTGTTTCACATCTTATCAACCGTTTGGTTTATTCGCTTATAGAGTTCTCAAAAGACAAAGTTGACAACTCTGAAATACTCTGTGCAACGCTTGACAGCAAAACTGAGCTACCTATTGGATTTGAGCCAAAACTTGAATTAGAGATAAAAAAACTTAAAAAACTACTTTTTTCAAAACTCTATCAACATAAAGATATTATGATAAAGATGTTTGCAGGCAAGCAGGCTATAAAAGGTCTCTACAGCGGTTTAAATGAGGAGCCAAAGATGCTTCCGAAATTTTATCGTGAGCAGTTGCTCGGCAGAAATAAACATAGGGTTATTGCTGATTATATAGCTTCTATGAGTGATAGACATGCGCTATCGTTTTATAATGAGATGTATGGGAAACTGTAACTGAGTTGTAGATTAAGATATAAGCCCGAAGGCTTATATTAGAGGCGTGATTCGTAGCGTCTCATCATATAAAGACGCTTAAGCATTTTCTTACGAGATGCAATTAAGAATTTCTTACGTTTTTCAGTTTCCGTCTCATGGAAACGGCGAGCACGAGCTTCTGTAACGATTAAGTTACGGTCAGTCTGCTTCTTGAAACGGCGGTAAGATGCATCAAAATTATCATCACTGCGTAGTACGATACCTGGCATTTCACATCACCTACTTTCTTTAAAATTTGGAGTCGAATTATATCATAAATATCTTCATTTAAATTTTTATTTAGAGTCTTTACCTATTTTTTTGAAATGTTGATACAAATCAAGGAACCCCTTTTCTAAATAGGATAAAATTTCTCTGATTTAAAAAACTAGAGCGTAACGCGTTCTTACCAAGGGAAAAAAATGAAAACATTCATTTTAACAGTAACTTTAACGTTGGGTGTCCTCCAAGCTGAAAATATCGTTCATTACGATATAAAAGATACAAATACTCAGATTGATAAACCAAATCATCCGAGTACAGATATTTATTAATATCTAAAATTTTATTTCTCCTTCTAAAATAGGTCTTAATATGACCTGTTTTAGTGACTCGCAAGCAAATCTCTGCAAACTCCCTTTAACGAACATTTTTGTATAATTCAAACATGATTACCCAAGACTCCATAGAAGCCCTAAAAGCACGCCTTGATATTGTTGATGTAGTAGGTTCGTATGTGGAACTTAGAAAAGTGGGCGCAAATTTCAAAGCTCCATGCCCCTTTCACGATGAAAAAACAGCTTCGTTCGTAGTGAGCCCCGCTAAGCAGATATATCACTGTTTTGGTTGTGGTGCGGGTGGCGATAGCATCAAGTTTGTTATGGAGTATGAAAAATTAAGTTATCCACAAGCCCTTGAAAAGCTCGCCTCCTCAACTAACTTCTCCCTCTCGTACAGTGAGGGTAAAAAAGATAAACCACGCTCACGGATTATGGAAAAAATTTGTAGCCAGTACCAATATCTGCTTATGAAAAATCCTTCGGCTCTCTCATATATAAAAGAGCGTGGGATTTATGAGGGGAGCGTAGAGAAGTTCGGCATAGGTTATGCGCCTGATTCAAATAGCACGATAAACTATATAAATTCTGAACTTTTAAACATGAATGAAGCCTTAGAGATGGGTATAATCGGTAGAGAAAATGGAAGAGCGTATGCTAGATTTATAGAGCGAATAACATTTCCCATCCACTCTGCAAACGGTACTATAGTCGGCTTCGGCGGCAGAACGATAACGGGGCATCAGGCAAAATACATAAACTCTCCCGAGACACCGTTTTTTAACAAGTCGCGTCTTCTTTATGCTTATCATCATGCCAAACAGAGCATCTACAAAACAAAACAGATGGTTATAACAGAGGGTTATCTAGATGTTATAATGCTGCATCAAGCAGGATTTGATAACGCCGTTGCAACATTAGGTACCGCGCTTACCTCTGAACATCTTCCGCTTTTAAGAAAGGGAGAGCCTGAGATTGTCATGGCTTATGATGGAGATAAAGCGGGGCGCGCGGCAGCGCTTAGAGCATCAAAGCTTTTAAGTGCAAGTGGATTTAGCGGTGGAGTTGTTATCTTTGGAACAGGTTTGGACCCCGCCGATATGGTACAAAAGGGTGCAATAGAGGAGCTTTCAGAGATGTTTAGAACTCCCCAGCCTTTTATAGAGTTTGTTATAGATGAGATACTCTCGCTCTACAATCTCTCTGATCCTAAAGCAAAAGAGCTATGTATGCAAGAGGCAATAGGCTATCTAAAAACCCTCTCGGCTATGCTTCAAGACAGATATAAATCGTACTTGGCACAAAGGCTAGGAATCAATCCATCATTTGTAAGACTGGCTAAGCAAACTAACACTGACATCAGCAGACCCGTTGATGATAGAAGCCGTCATAAAGATATGTGGGAATTAACACTTATAAAAACAGTTTTAGAGCATCCCGAATTTATAGACCAGATACTAGATGTTTTAGATCCGTCTCTTTTACAGTTTCACTCACATGAGTTCGCCTTGGCGCTTAGAGGAAGACTTGAGGAACCTTTGTTGATGGCAATCTCTGTAGATGAGCAGATAAAACCTCTAAAAAATGAGGAGGCTCTAAGGGCGGAGCTAATCGCATTTTTAACGAAACATTATGAACGCGAGTACAAGAAGGTAAACATGCAAAAGGAGATATCTTTTGAAGAGAAGGCTTTTTTTATTCGTAGATACAGAGAAAAAATCTCACAGCTACAAAAAGGTGAGCTTGTAGCTTTTAAGAGTTAGCATCGTCACTATTTTTTGGCTTGCGCTCTTTTATAGATATCTTTCTTCCAACATTTTTAGGTGCTTGTTGCCCCTCTTTTGGTTTTCCGTCATGACGATGGTTTCTCTCGCCACTTTTACCTGAAAATTTTGGCTTGCCGTTTTCATCTTTGCCTAAAAATTTATTTGGTTTTTTAGAATCTCTTTTAGGTTTTTCAAAAGGTTTTCTTTCGGAGCTTTCGCCATCTCTTTTAGGTTTTTCAAAAGGTTTTCTTTCAAAACCTTCAGCACCACTTTTTGGCTTATCATATTTTGGTTTCTCAAAGCTCTTGCGTTTGTTGTCATCACTTTTTGGTTTGTCATATCTAGGTTTATCAGAAGACTTTTTTTCATATTTTGGTTTAGTGTCTGCATCCGGATTAAATGCATACTCTCTTTTTGATTTTAAAGCGGGCTTAGCTATCTTCATGTTCTCTTGCTCTTCATATTCAAAACCTGCAATAATCTCCTGTTTTATGACTCTCTTTAAAAGAGTCTCTATAGGATAGAGCTGTTTTTGTTCGCTAATATCAAGTAAAATAAGTGCACACTCAGTAGCCCTAATAACTCTTGATATGTAAAGATTAGCATCAGATGGCAAATCGTAGCTGATAAGTAGTTCGTATTTTAACTCTGGCAGTTTTGAGAGTTCAGTGTCACTAAGAACTTTAACATTCTCATTTTTTAATCCATTTTTTATTGTGCTGCTATCTTGAGTTGTTACAACTATAGTGTCAAGGTTGTTGTTTTGTTCTATTAGCAGGTTAAGAAGTGATAATTTTTTAGCATTAGGACATGGATGAATACGATGTTTGTTGTGTTTTAGAGTTATTTGGCTACTTGGCATAATGTGTCCTAAGAGGGGTTTTAAATTTAACTTACATTATATCTCATATTAGCATAAATTATGCTATTATCTACAAATACTACAAATCAGGAAAAGAATGTCATTTAGCACGTTAGGTTTATCAGCTCCTCTACTAAAAGCTGTCAAAGAACAGGGTTATAGCGAACCCACACCCATCCAAAAACAAGCAATACCGGTAATTTTAAGCAGAAAAGATATTTTAGCAGGCGCGCAGACAGGAACTGGCAAGACTGCCGGTTTTACGCTGCCTTTACTCGAACTCTTAAGTAGCACAAAACCTGCAAAGTCAAAGCAGAGCATCAGAGCACTTATAATCACTCCCACAAGAGAATTAGCTGCACAAGTCGGTGAGAGCGTTGAGGTTTATGGAAAATATCTTTCGTTTAAATCAGCAATTATCTTTGGAGGAGTTAAAATCAATCCGCAGTTGACAAAGCTGAAAAAAGGTGTTGATATAGTTATTGCAACACCGGGGCGACTCTTAGACCATGTATCACAAAAGAGCATAGATTTAAGGGATGTTGAGTTTCTTATACTAGATGAAGCAGATAGAATGCTGGATATGGGTTTTATTAATGATATTAAAAAGATATTGGCGATTCTTCCCAAGCAGAAGCAAACTCTACTGTTTTCAGCTACGTATTCTGAGGAGATTAAAAAACTCTCGGATAAATTATTAAACTCCCCCGTACTTATAGAAGTTGCGCGTCCAAACATAGCATCTCAGAGTGTGAAGCAGGTAGTTTATCCGGTGGATAAAGAGCGCAAGCGCGAGCTTTTGGCACACCTTATTAATGAGGGAAAATGGAAGCAGGTGCTTGTATTTACAAGAACAAAACATGGAGCAAACCGTCTTACGGGGCAGTTGGAAAAAGATGGTATAACTGCTGTTGCCATTCATGGAAACAAGAGTCAAAATGCAAGAACAAAAGCATTGGACGACTTTAAAAAAGGGGAAGTTAGGGTTTTGGTTGCAACGGATATTGCAGCGAGAGGGATAGATATAGATCAGCTTCCTCATGTGATAAATTATGAGCTTCCAAACGTACCCGAGGATTATATTCATAGAATAGGGCGAACGGGGCGTGCCGGAAATGAGGGCGAAGCGATTTCTCTTGTGTGTATAGATGAACATGAGTATTTGGCAAATATAGAGAAGTTGATAAAAAACGATATCCAAAAGGTTTGGCTAAAAGATTTTAAACCAGATCCTAGCATTAAAGCAGAGCCTATAAATCAAGGTGGTGGCAGAGGTTCAAACTCCAGAGGCAGAGCACAAAACAAAGCACCACAGAGTCCTAAAAAAGAGCACTCTAGAAGAAAAAACAGAAATAGTATATAATTATCAATTTTATAAGGAGTAGGATGAAAGCAATCGCACTATTTAGCGGCGGGTTAGACTCAACTTTAGCAATAAAACTTATAATAGATCAAGGCATAAAAGTCTTGGCTGTAAATATCAATACCGGCTTTGGAAGCACGAAAGACAGGCTTGAACATATGCAAAACATGTGTGAACAAGTCGGAGCAGAGCTAAAAATCATAGATATTGAGAGTGAATTTTTGCAAGATGTACTTTTTGACCCAAAACATGGATACGGTAAAAATTTCAACCCATGTATAGATTGTCATGCAAAGATGTTTAGCGTGGCAAAAAGAGTTATGGAGGCAGAAGGTGCCTCGTTTTTAATAAGCGGCGAGGTTTTAGGACAGCGTCCTATGAGCCAAAACAAAGATGCAATGCAAACTGTTTTAAACGAGAGTAATTGTGAGGGGTTGCTACTGCGTCCGCTATCTGCAAAAGCCCTTGAGCCTACAATCGCTGAGATAGAGGGCTGGGTAGATAGAGACAAACTTGAAGAAATTGTGGGAAGAAGCCGTGACAGGCAGCTAGAGCTTGCAAAGGAGATAGGATTAGAAGATTTTGAGAGTCCCGGAGGAGGCTGTCTTTTAACAGATGCAAATTTTGCCAAGAAGATGTTTGATTTTATAAAATATGATACGTTTGAGGTAAAAGATATTCCTGTTATGAAATTTGGGCGCCATTTAAGGCTTCCTGATGGAGCAAAACTGGTTGTAGGAAGAAATAAAGATGAGAATGCACATCTTCAAGAGATACAGAATGATAAATATTATCATATAAAGACTATAGCACTTCCAGGTCCTCACTCGCTTCTTAGCAAAAATGCTACAAAGGCAGATAAAGAGTTGGCGGCAAAAATAATTCTTACCTATTGCAAAACACAAAAGGAGGAGAACTATTCACTCTCCTTTAACCAAGAAGAGGAACTTCAAGCAAGGGCATTTGACTCTCGAGAAGAGTTAGCGCCATACACCATAATGTAATTTTATATTTAGAAATTTAGATGCTACTGCTTTTATGATTTTAATTTTTATTAAAATCATACTCTTTAGAGTTTTTGTAAAACTTTATCGCATCTGAAATCTTCTGCTCTTTATATACTTTTTTATCACATACAACTCTGCACTTGATTTTACTGTTTTTACCCGCACTCTCATTTAGCTCATTTTTTTTTGTCTCATAAGCGGACATGTCAAAAGCAATAACTTTTGAATCAAAAGGAGTTTTGGCAATTAAGAGTATCGGAAATAGTAAGAGTAATAATTTCATAGTTCAAAATTATATCTATTTTTTTAATATTTTTAATATTGGAATAATTTATGCTACTACTTTAATAAAATCTATGAGTAAAAAGGTGGTGCAAAGTGGTATTGCTAGATGCTAAAAGTAAAAGCGGCTCATCATCGCCCTTAGCTCTTGTAACCCCAAAAAATGAGAAGGGCAGTTCATTTTCAGATCTTCTAAGGGGAGCAAGTGAAAAAAAAGAGGGCAAGGGTGTTCAAAACGGTTCTCTGATTTTAGCACTGGGCGGTGACGTTAAAGACGTTAAACCTGCACAAGTTGGCATAAAGTCGGAAAAAAATCTCTCTCTTTTAAAGAGTGAAGATAAATTAACTCTGCTAGTAGATAAAGAGGAGCTCTTAGAGTTAAATCCAAAACTCGCATCTTCTCTTACTAAAGAGGATATGAGAGGCTTGATAGCCGAGGCAAAAAACTATCTCAAAGAAAAAATCCAAAATAGTGACGGATACAAAAAAGCAGAAATAAAAGAGCTTCCAAAAACTCTAGGCGGTTTAGTTGAAGCTGCTAAAAAATTTGGTATTGACGTCAGCAAAATTAGCTTTGAAGAGTTAAAAGCGGGTGTTAAAAATGATACAAACTTAAAAGAGTTGCACGCAGAGATACCAAA
This sequence comes from Sulfurimonas sp., assembly GCF_023229105.1. GTDB lineage: Bacteria > Campylobacterota > Campylobacteria > Campylobacterales > Sulfurimonadaceae > Sulfurimonas. The sequence goes on along the minus strand of NZ_JALNZY010000022.1, from coordinate 3,810 downwards.
AGAGACACCTGCGCAAAAGAGAGTAGACGCTGAACTGCTAAAAGATGCAGTTCAAGAAAAGAGAAGTGGCTTAGAAAAAGAGGTACGCCCAGAAATGTCAAAAGAGGTCCGTTTAGATTCTTTTAAAGAAGAAATACCTCTTAAGAAAAATATTAACATTGAAGAAAAAAAGATAAATAGTGCTGCTGTAAATGCACAAAGAACAGAGGCAGAAGTAACAGAGGAGATAAAAAACGGCGAAAAAACTACTCATAAAGAGATAAAGGAAACGCTGCTTTTTAAAGCGCAAACTCCGCAGCAACATGCAACAACAGAGCAGATAGTGCAGGTTAAAGCAAACAGTATGCAAAAAACAGAAGAAAAAACAGCTAAGACAAAAGCAGATGAGACACTCAAGCTTCTACTTCGTGAAGAGAAGACATCTCAAAATACTTTGGGGTTAACGGCTGATTTTTCCGTAGCTACTGCTAGAGTGATTGCTCCAAGTCCGGTACAGGATGGTGTAAAAACATTGGAGCAGCTTCTAGCCGGGGATGCTTCCTCCTCCGAACAAAGCAGTTCATCTGCAAAAACAGAATCATTAACAACACACAAAGCTGATAGTTTTGAGGTTAAATTAAACGAAGCAAAGCAGATGATTAAATATCTTTCTAACGATGTAAAGAGTGCTATTGAGGATTATAAATCGCCATTTACTAGAGTTAAGATTCAGCTCAATCCTGCACATTTGGGAGAGGTTGATTTGACGATAGTACAAAGAGGCAAAAACCTGCATGTAAATATCAGCTCAAACAATGTTGCCGTAAATACGCTTGCCATGAATGCGAATGAGCTAAGGACGCAGTTAAGCAATAGTGGAATAAATAATGCTACATTAAATTTTAGTGACGGTTCGCAAAGCGGCGATACAAATGCGGGTGGAGGACATCAGCAGAGACAAAATGAGCAGAAGGCTCATGAAGAGTATAGCTATTTTGAGAGCGAAGAGGCACATGAGGAGATACTAAGCTCGTTAGAGATTGTAGCCCCAAGATATATATAAAGGAGAGACCACTATGGCAATTACATCAACAGGCTTAAATGCCGCGACAAATGCAGAGTATGCAGCTTCGGCAAAAACAAAAGACAAGTCGGTTTTGGATAAAGATGATTTTATGACTCTTTTGTTAGTAGAGCTTCAAAATCAAGATCCGACAGAGCCGATGGATAGCGAGAAAATTTTAACGCAAACTTCACAGCTAGCGACACTAGAAGCTACTGAAAACACCAATAAAGCGTTATCGGATTTGGCAGCTTCACTTGGTAATTCACAACAGTTTAGCACCATCTCTGCTATCGGTAAAACAGCTGATATAGGGAGTAATGCAATCGTTTTTGATGAAGGAAGCGATACTACTTTTGAGGTCTATTTTCCCGATGATATAGATAGAGGAAATGTTGAGATACTTGATGTTAACGGAAATGTAATAAAGACATTGGATGTCGGTACAAATCCTAAGGGAGTGTATCAGTTTACATGGGACGGAACAGACGCAAATGGAAACCAAGTCAAAAGCGGCATCTATTATGCGACTGCTTCTTATAAAAACCCTAACGGCGATGATTTGACAACAAGAGTTGGAGCGTATCCTATAGAATCAGTTAAATTTGAGGGTAACGAAACCTATTTCAAAGTTGGCTCTAATTATGTCTCTCTCGCAGATGTAAAAGAGATTTACTAAAGAGCAGAGGTGCACTAAAATGATGAGTCAGGCTTTTTATACCGGAATAAACGGAATTAAAACGCATCAGTATGGAATTGATGTTATTTCTGATAATTTAGCAAATATAAATACAGTCGGATTTCGTGGATATACAACAGAGTTCTCATCACTTTTTGAAGAGGCTCTTGTTACAGCCTCGGCTTCTTCAAGCGTGAGTAGCAGTATTGGGATAGGTTCAAAGTTAAATTCAGTTGTTATGAATGAGGGCAAAGGTGTTATACAACTAAGCGATAGAAGCACAGATCTGGCAATTTTAGGTGACGGCTGGTTTGGTATTCAAGCTGAGGGCAAACCGATATATACTCGTGATGGCGCCTTTTCATTTGATAAAAATAGAAATTTAGTCACAAATGACGGTTATTATGTTTTGGGAACTATGGGAGAGAATGTTACAGACGGAGTATTGACTGAGCAATTGGCAGAAGTTGAGCTTGGGGATGTAAATACTCAACAGAAGCTTCGTTTTGCGGAAAACCTGATTTTTCCGTCTCAGCCGACAACCGAGGCAACCTTTTACGGAAATTTAGGCTCAGGGGATGAAGCAAGAGTGATAAGTACACAAATTGTTGATGCACAAAGCAATAGAAACAATTTGAGACTCGAGTTTACAAAGAGCACTCCTCAGGTCTCTCCGGGAGCTCAGTGGGATATAGCCGCTACAGTTGAAAATCTTGATAGAACAGAGATTTACAGCTCAAGTAACGGCACGGCAAGTTTTGATGATTCAGGGGCTCTTCTATCTTCAACACTCACATCCATAGATAACAACGGCACAGAAGTAGCCATAAATCTTGGCAGCGGATATGACGGTATTATATCCGTAGGAGATACTTTTAGTGGCTCAAGCTCCGCAAACGGTATGGAAGCCGGAGATCTTCTTGGATACGATATAAATAAAAATGCAGAGGTAATCGCTACTTTTTCTAACGGTATGCAAAGTGCTGTTGGAAAGATTGGAGTATATCATTTTCAAAACGATAGGGGACTTGAACGCTTAGGCAGTTCAAGATTTGCAGAGTCTCAAAATAGTGGCAAGGCAATATTTTTTCAAGATGAAAACGGTAAAAATATTATAGGAACGGATATTACAAACTTTAAGCTTGAGGGTTCAAATGTTGAGATGGCAGCCGGTCTTACAGAGATTATCATTATGCAAAGATCATACGATGCGAACTCAAAATCAATAACAACAGCAGATGAGATGTTACAAAAAGCCTTAAATATGAATGCTTAATAAAGTTGGAACATAAAATGCTAATTAACTATACTAATAAATGAAGGATTTAAAATGTTAAAATCACTTTTTTCCGGTGTGTCCGGACTACAGTCGCATCAAATTGCAATGGACGTAGAATCAAATAATATTGCAAACGTAAATACTGTAGGTTTTAAATATTCACGTGCAAACTTTTCTGACCTTCTTGCTCAGACGCAAGCAATTGCTACTGCTCCTCAAGGCTCACTAGGTGGTAAAAATCCCGTGCAGGTAGGTCTTGGTGCGAGCGCTAGCTCAATCACTAAGATTTTTGCACAGGGTTCTGTTCAAAATTCTGATAAAAATACAGACGTTGCAATTCAAGGAGACGGTTTTTTCATAGTCTCTCCGGATGGCGGAAATACATACAAATATACTCGCTCAGGCGACTTTAAATTTGATGCAGGCGGAAATTTTGTCGATAACAACGGTTTTATTGTGCAGGGCTGGCTTAGAGACAGAACAACAGGTTTAGTTGATGCTACGGCACCGATTACAAACATAAATATACCGCCGGGACTTACTACTCCTGCATCTCCAACACAAAATGTTGTTGTAAAAGCAAATCTAAATTCAGGTCCTTTGGTTAAGACTTTTTCGCCTGCTTATGAAGTTCCCGCAGGACCTCCGCCGGCACTTCCAATCCCGCCCGCATTAGATAAAAACGGAAATGCTATAGAATCAGGTGATATGGGTGTTTTGTTTAATGACTCTGGGGAGGCATTTAATCTTCAGACAGGTCAAGGTATTTGGGCGTCTTTTGTAAATTCTGAGGTAACATCAGGCGGAGTG
>NZ_JALNZY010000021.1 GCF_023229105.1 Sulfurimonas sp. | reverse complement strand
CTGGTGTGGCACTTCGCCCCGGCGATGGAGTTATCCACTCATGGTTAAACAGAATGGTTCTTCCTGATACTGTTGGAACGGGAGCTGATAGTCATACACGTTTTCCGATAGGTATCTCATTTCCTGGTGGCTCTGGTATCGTTGCGTTTGCAGCAGTAACAGGCTCAATGCCTCTTACAATGCCTGAATCTGTTCTTGTTCGTTTTACGGGAGAGTTGCAACCTGGAATCACTCTTCGTGACCTTGTTAATGCTATTCCTCATCAGGCAATCAAAGAGGGGCTTTTGACAGTTGAGAAAAAAGGCAAGAAAAATATCTTCGCTGGCCGTATTATGGAAATAGAGGGTATGCCGAATATGAAATGCGAGCAGGCTTTTGAGCTCTCAGATGCATCCGCTGAGCGTTCAGCCGCTGCATGTACTGTTCTTTTGAATGAAGCGCCTGTAATTGAGTATCTAAAATCAAATGTTACTCTACTTGAGTCAATGATTGAAGCTGGTTATGAAGATAAGCGTACTATACAGCGTCGTATTGACAAGATGAAAGATTGGTTAGCTAATCCGACATTAATGAAGCCAGATGCAGATGCAGAGTACGCAGCTGTAATCGAAATAGATTTAAACAAGATTACAGAACCAATAGTAGCTTGTCCAAATGACCCAGATGATGTTGCAACATTGAGCGAGGTTCTTGCATCAGAGCGTCCTACAAAAATAGATGAAGTGTTTGTCGGTTCTTGTATGACAAACATCGGTCACTACCGTGCACTCGGGGAAGTCTTAAAAGGCGAGGGCAAGGTTCCTACGACTCTATGGGTTTGTCCTCCGACAAAAATGGATGAAAAACAGTTAACCGAAGATGGTTATTATTCAATTTTCAACGCATCAGGCGCTCGTACCGAGATTCCAGGATGTTCTTTATGTATGGGAAATCAGGCTCGTGTTGCTGATAATGCTGTTGTATTTTCTACATCAACTCGTAACTTTGACAACCGTTTAGGAAAAGGCGCACAGGTCTATCTTGGCTCCGCAGAGTTAGCTGCAACATGTGCAATTCTTGGACGTATTCCTACTCCAGCAGAGTACCTTGAGAAGACTAAAAAAATAGTGGGCAAAGAGAGCGAGATATACAAATATCTAAACTTTAACCTTATAAAAGATTATAAACTATAATCTAAAACAGTTTTGCAAGAGACTCATATTGAGTTCTCTTGCAGATAAAATTTCTTTTAAAAAACTTTTTTTTTAATCTTTAATGATATCAAATTCCAACGGATACTTCGGGATAAACAGCGACTTGTCAATATCGTGGTTTTGTTTTTGATTTTCAAAAGTTATCTTAACCTTGTTCTCAAACTCATCTAAGTAGGATATAGACTCTATCAGGTTGCCGTTTTTAACTATGCTAAATTTAGAATCTCTGTAATAGGCTACATATACATTTTCATCGATTTTTTTAGCATTAGATATTATTTTAAAGAAGTCAAAGTTTGATTCTAGTCTTCTAACAATAACCTGTTCAATTTCAGGCTCAACTATAGTTACTTTAAAATTGTTTATATAAACATCTTTATGAACTGGTTTTGTATAACTCCATTTGGCATTTTGCGGTTTTAGGGCTATTATGCTTCCATGGTAGATTAATACCTTCTCTTTTTCATCCGTAATGCTTTGCGTAAAGTCTGCTTCAAATGAAGTAATCTGCTCAAGTGATGCAAAAAGTTGCATGCTTATTAAAATAGAAAGAAAAAATTGTTTCATAGTATATCCCTGATTTTTGAAAATTATAGCTAAGAGATTGTTTACATATTGTTTAGTATTAATTTTAAGAAAAATGATTTTATGATTTATGTAAATTATTATTATAAGTATGATAAAATAAAAAGAATTTCAGTGATGGGTGGGCGTAAAGCGCGCACTTATCTATAATAAGGTTGCGAATGCTACAGGCATTAATGGGTAAAGTTTTTGGTACTACAAATGATCGTGAATTAAAAAAATATACAAAGATTGTAAGTAAAATAAATACTTTAGAGAGCAAATATCAAGCTCTTAGTGATGATGAGTTAAAAGGTGCATTTTCTGAGCTTAAAGAGAGTGTTTTAAGCGGTAATAAAACATTAGATGATGTTCTTGTTGACTCCTTTGCGATTACAAGAGAGGCGAGTGTTAGAATACTCAATATGAGACACTTTGATGTTCAGCTTATTGGTGGAGTTGTTCTGCATGAGGGTAGAATTGCAGAGATGAAGACAGGCGAGGGTAAGACGCTTGTGGCAACGCTCCCGATAGTTTTAAATGCGATTACGGGCAAAGGTGTACATCTTGTAACAGTCAATGACTATCTTGCATCAAGAGATGGTAACGAGATGCGACCTCTGTATGAATTTTTGGGATTTAGCGTAGGAGTTATTACAGAAAACATGTATGAACCGTCCATAAAACGAGAAGTTTACGGCGCTGATATAACTTACGGAACGAATAACGAGTTCGGTTTTGATTATCTAAGAGACAATATGAGCTACTCTAAAGAGCAGATGGTTCAAAGAGGTCATAACTTTGTTATAGTAGATGAAGTTGACAGTATTTTGATTGATGAAGCTAGAACGCCGCTTATTATCTCCGGACCTACAAACAGAACGCTCCAGGACTTTAGTGATGCAAATAAAATAGCTCTTAAGCTTGTTAGGGATGAACACTTTAGCGTTGATGAAAAAGATAAGGTTATTCTACTAACTGAAGAGGGTATAACAAAAGCAGAAGAGCTGTTTAAGGTTGAGAATCTTTACAGCCCTGAAAATGCGTCGCTTTCACATATCTTAGATCAAGCGCTAAAAGCAAACTATCTTTTTGAAAAAGATGTAGATTATGTTGTAAATAACGCAGAGGTAGTAATTGTAGATGAATTTACCGGTCGTCTGAGTGAAGGACGCCGTTATTCTGAGGGTTTACATCAAGCATTAGAGGCAAAAGAGGGTGTTGAAATCAAGGAAGAGACACAGACTTTAGCAGATATTACATTTCAAAACTACTTTAGAATGTATGATAAACTAGCGGGAATGACAGGAACTGCACAAACAGAAGCATCAGAATTTTCTCAGATTTATTCACTTGATGTCATCTCTATTCCTACCAATATTCCTATTACTAGAAAAGATTTAAACGACCTTATCTACAAGACAGAAAAAGAGAAATTTGAAGCCGTTATAAGCACAATAAAAAAACTCTCAAAATCAGGTCAACCTGTTCTTATCGGTACCGCTTCTATCGACAAATCTGAAGCACTTCACGAGATGCTCAAAAAAGAGAAAATAGCTCACACAGTGCTAAATGCAAAAAATCATGCACAAGAGGGTGAAATCATAAAAAATGCGGGTGCTAAAGGAGCAGTTACAATAGCTACAAATATGGCAGGACGCGGTGTTGATATTAAAGTAAATGATGAAGTAAGAGAACTTGGCGGTCTCTATATTGTAGGAACTGAAAGACATGAAAACCGTCGTATAGATAATCAGCTTCGAGGAAGAAGCGGACGTCAAGGCGACTTAGGAACTACGCAGTTTTACCTTTCGCTTGAAGATAATCTTCTTCGTATATTTGGTAGCGACAAGATTAAAAGCATTATGGAGAGACTCGGTGTTGAAGATGGCGAATATATAGAGTCAAAAATGGTAACACGTGCGGTTGAAAAGGCTCAGAAAAAAGTTGAAAATATGCACTATGAAGGCAGAAAGCATATTGTAGAGTATGATGACGTTGCAAATGAGCAAAGAAAGATAGTATATAGATTTAGAAACCAACTGCTTGATGCTGAATTTGATACATCTTCAAAAATAAACGAAATCAGAGCTGAATATATAGAGCATATCTTAAATAGTTGTGATATTTTTGAGGGTGGCGATAAAGAGGATTTTAATTTAGAAAAAGTCTTTAAACTGTTACATGAAGAGCTTAATATAGAGCTTAAAGTAGATGATTTCTCTGCGCTAGAGTATGAAGAGTTGCGTGAAGCAATATTAAAGAGTGTTAAAAGCAATTATGATGCGAAGATGAGCGTACTTGATGATAATATATGCAGTGAGATAGAAAGAGAGCTCTACCTCAAGGAGCTTGATAACGCTTGGAGAGAGCATCTTTACGCCATGGACAATATGAAAACAGGCATAAGACTTCGTGCATATAATCAAAAAGACCCTCTTGTTGAGTATAAAAAAGAGAGCTTTAATCTCTTTACGGAGCTTATATCCGATATTAAGTTCAATACCATAAAAACTCTTCATGTTGTTCAGTTTAGAGTTGAAAACCCACAAGAAGAGGCAAAAAAAGTAGCAGAGCGTTTGGAGATAGAGAGAAAAATAAATGAAGCAGCAAGGCAGTTCAACCTCCTTCAAGAAGATAATGAGACAAAAAAAGTATCAAGAAATGATCCTTGTCCATGCGGAAGCGGCAAAAAGTACAAACTGTGCTGCGGTAAAAGTGGTCCCAAGAAAGGGTTATTTGCAGCAAAAGGTGTATTTACTTCTTGAAAACATCAATTGTTCCCTATTTAGTAAAGCGATTTTTACGCTTTGACAGCGAGCAGCCATTTATCTTTTTATCTGCATTGTTGGCATTTTTGGGCATTACTTTAGGGGTAATGGTTCTTATAATAGCCATGGCACTTATGAACGGTTTTGACAATGAATTTAAAAAGAAATTAACTATAATGAACTACCCTTTAACGGTTATTCCAAAATTTTACGGAGCCGTTGATGAAAATCTTCTTTTAGAATTAGAATCAAAATTTCCAAATCTAAAATTCAGTCCATATGTGCAATCATCCGTTATGGCAAGAAGTGGTTCAAAGCTTGAGGGCGGATACATCTTTGGGGTTGATTTTAATAGCGAAGCAGAGGTAAACAGCGTACTTAAAGAGGCTATTAAAAAAAATAATTTTGATAAGTTTGATATTTTAATAGGAAAATCGCTTAAAGAGGAGTTGAATCTTTATCTCGATGATAAGCTTATGTATATATTTACACATGTAGAGCCTGGCGGGATGTCGGTTACTCCTAAGATTAAAAGATTTAACGTTCGTGGAGTTTTTGACTCCGGACTATCTGCTTATGACAAAGCATATAGCTATACGACACTTGCCTCTCTTCAGGCTATTATGGGGCTACCTAGCAATCACTACAGCGGAATCCATATCTTCTCTGATGATCCGCATATGGATATACTCAGAATAAAAGAGCATCTCCCTAAAAGTGCATCTATAAAAGGGTGGTGGGAAGATAATGTAAACTTTTTTGCGGCATTAGAGCTTGAAAAAGCCTCCTTATTTATTGTTCTTATGCTTATCATACTCATTGCTGCTATAAATATTATATCTTCGCTTTTAATGACCGTAATGAACAGAAGAAGTGAAATAGCACTGCTTTTATCTCTTGGCGCTACCCCTGTAGAGATTAAAAAAGTATTTTTATATTTGGGAATTGTAATAGGTGTCAGCGGTATTTTTGCAGGTGTAGCACTCGGCATGAGCGGTTTATGGATACTTAGCACGTTTGATATAGTGCATCTACCAAAAGATGTTTACCCTACATCTACTCTACCTCTTGATTTAAGCCTTAAAGATTTTATCTTTATAGTTACGGGAGCATTTGCTATTGTTGTTATATCCTCTTTTTATCCTGCAAAAAAAGCTAGCGAAGTCGATATATTGACTGTTCTTAGAAACGAGTAGAAAAACTCCTACTTCTTTTTTTCATCCTTGTCTTTGAAAAGTTCAAGCGGGTATGTAAGAGCTCTTTTTATGATATTAAAAGGCGCTACGGCTATATCTTTTGCTACCTGAGTAGATACATCAGGATTATCCAGAGCACCTGTAACCTTTAGCGAGGTAGAAATACTTTCTTCTCCAAGAAGAATATATCCGACAAGCGGTATTTTTGAAACAGAACTGCCCAAATCCGTTTTTAAGTTTAAATCTAAATTTATACTATTTTTTTCGATACTTGCTTCCCCGCGACCGACAATCTCAATCTCTTTTGATTCAAGATAGAAATCACTTACATTATAGATATCATCCTTAAATTTAAAGTTGAGATATGTTTTTTTAGCAGCTACTCCTTTTTTGTTGTACCCTGGGAGAGAAAAAGTTACCAAAGATGGAACAGTGTTTACAAAAGCAAGAATATTGTTTAAAGCTATATACTCAAGAATAGTAGTATTTTCTATATACATCGTTCCTTCATACTCATTTAGTGAGCCGCTTATAGCAAACTCAAAGGAACCGCCCTTAAATTTAGAGAGTGCAAAAAGTTTATTCATAAACTCATCATTAAACCCTCCTCCATAAATATGCAGTTTATCACTCTTTAGAGTAAAAAAAGCGGCTCCTTTGCCGTGTGATAATTCGGCAGAGAGAGCTCCGTTGAGATATTTTAAATTAATTTTATCAGAAATTATACGTTTGTTTTTTGTCAGATACAAGTATGAATCTATCGCTTCAAAGGTAAGTTTTATATCTTTTTTCTTCTCCTGTTTATTCTCTGTTTTGTTAAAGAAGTTTATAATCTCTTGTATATTTATTCCGGTGTTTTGAGCTTTTATGTTTATATCGTCCCCTATTTGTACATAAACCGTATTGTTAATAGCAAGGTTGATATTTTTTGTGTTTGTGTCATATTTTCCATTTATAAAATAGTTATCTATTGGCTCATCTTCTGCTAGAAATTTATATTTATATCTGCTGTTTAGAGAAAATTTTATGCTTTGTTGATCCTCTCTTTTTTCTATTTTTAAACTTCCGTTTGTCAAATCATATTTTTTTAAAATTTCTGAGTCGTTGAAAATTTTTTCTATAGATTTTAGATCCACTATCCAACTGTTGCCATCACGCAGATATTCAAAATCATACTCCTTTGAACTTATGATAGTTTTATCATTTTTTTGTTCTACAAAAAGCTCAATATTTTTATCTCTTTTAAATATTTCACCAAAATCACTATCTTTAATTTCGCTGTTTTGAAGATTTAGCACTCCTGTTGAGTTTTTTAGATTGTAATTTAAGCCAACCGTTGATTTTATAACATCATCAAAATTCAGAGATATATCTTTAGCTTCAATAGATTCCGGCGTAATAGTTAGTGCCAAATTCTCAACTATTGCTTTTTTTTCATCTATCTCAAGGGAGATTGTTTTTTTGCTAGAGAGATAAAGCGTTTGCCCCTCATACAGGAGATGAAATGACGGGTATGGGCTACTTAGTTTTACGTCTAAATGGTGTGACTCTAACAAATTTATATTTAAATCAGCTCTATTTGGCTTAAAAAATATATCTCCAGAAACCAAAACCAAACCAAGACCTGGAAAGTCTAAAATAGTCTCCCTAAGATAAGCTTTAAGATTTTTCATATCAAAAGGTATTTGCGTCGCTTGCATGTTTATTGGCTGCTCTTTATATCTCCACGCGGATTTATCTATTGATATAAAATCCCCTTTTGGAGCGATTGTATATGTAGCAAGAAGAGGTTTTTTAGCTGTTTGTAGTGTCAGGTTATTCTCTTTTGAGTCAATCTTGTCAAATATAAATGTCAGTTTGCCTTTTGATTTTTTTGCATCAAACTCTAAAGCAACATCCGCAGAAGCAATATCTCTGTATTTTGCCGCCATGCTACCTACTTTTACATATGTATTTTTTAAAAATACGTTTGCATCTGATATGTCAATATCCAAGCCCAGATACTCAATCTGTGCCTCTTTTGCATAGAAGTTTCCATCTGCTTGTACATTAAGCGTTCGTAAATCTACCTCAAGAGTCAAATCTGCATCAACTAGACCTTTTTTTTGGACAAAGGGGAGTTTGATTTCATATCTATCTAACAAAGAAACAATATCTTTATTTGCTTGTGCTTTAAAAAGAAGATGAAGCGTTAAGAGTTCGCTTTTTTTTGAAAAATCAATTTTCAACCAGCTCTTATCAAGAAAAAAACCATAAGAGTACGCTTCTTTTGGTCTAATATATAACACTCCGTCCTTAAACTCCAAATCAGTCTTCACAGAGTTTACAGGGGCGAGTTTTTGATCATACGTATAATTTAGAGTATTTGCAGTAGCTTTTGCATGCAGGTTTAAATATGCCTTATCAAGGTTTTTATACTCAACCCAGCCGCCAAAGCTCTCTATGGACAAACTTGACATCTCTATGGCATCATATACCCAATATTTAATATTTGCATCCAAATCAAAAAGATTTACTATCTCTCTTATGCTTTTTATATTTTGATTAGATTCCAGCTCGTAAGTTAATTTCTGGGTATCTCCATGAGCATATAAGTCTAGTTTTGTCATATTGTCTATAGTTATATTTAAGCGTGTTTGAAAAGTCAGCTTTTTTTTCGCATTTAAGATAAGATTGCCATTGATTTTTACTCTCTCATCTAAGGCTTTAAGCTCGTTAATTTTTATATCTAAGAAGTCATTATTTGGCATCAGGGAACTCTTTAGAGTAAAACTCTCTGATGCAAGCTTAAGGTATCCCTCTTTGTCATCTATATATTTTACGCTGCCCACAATGTCGGCAAATAAAAACTTCTCAATCTCTAACTCTTTGAGCCAGTTTGTAAAAGGGAGTATCTCTTTTATAGTTTTAAAAATCTCCTGATGCTTTATCCTGGAGTTATCATCGCTCTTATCTTTGGCGATACTAATCTCTTTAGCACTCAGCGTTATTTTTTCATCCCATTTAATGTATAATTTCTCAACTTTAATATTTTGGAATGATATGTTTTGTATATATATCCCGTTTTGAAGAAGTATAAATGAACTAAAGAGCAGTAGAAATATGAAAGATAAAGCACTAAGTAGCACAAAATGGATTTTTGATATCGTACTGATTATTATGCTGTCATTCATGTACTACCTAAATAAGCCTATAAAATCCCCTCAAATAATATATATTCCCGAGGGTTCAATTAATAAGATTATAACACATTTGAATAACAAAAATTTTAATGTAAACAAACTTGACTCTCTGTTATTGAGATTTATCGGCTCTCCTCAAAGTGGGTGGATAAACATCGGCGTTAATATCAGCACAAGGGGCGATTTCTTATATAAACTAACCACTGCAAAAGCGCCGCTGCAAAATGTTACTTTAATTCCCGGCGAGACTACATATATCTTCTTTGAGCAGTTAGCTAGTGAACTAAACCTAAATAGAGATTTACTCCAAAGAGAGTATGAGCAGCAAACAAAACAGATAGAGGGAGCGTTTGTCCCTAATACATACAGTTTGCCAAAGGGAATAACTGAAAAAATGGTAATTAAAATACTTTTAGGCGAGTCGTTATTGCAGATGAAAAATCTGTCTATGAAGATATTTGGAACATATAATGAGAAAAAATGGTTTCATTTTGTAACAATCGCATCAATCATTCAGAAGGAATCAGCAAATATAGAGGAGATGCCGCTTGTAAGTTCTGTTATATACAACAGAGTTAAGAAAGGCATGAAATTGCAGATGGACGGAACTCTAAATTATGGAAAATATTCACATATTAGAGTCACTCCAAAGATGATAAAAGAGGATACAACAATCTACAATACATACCTCTACAGCGGCATTCCAGAGGCTCCTGTTTGTAACGTAAGCTTTGATGCAATCAAGGCTGCAATCTTTCCTGCAAAAACTGATTATCTCTATTTTGTTAAATCCACGAACGGTAGCCACAATTTTTCATGTAACTATTCTACACATTTAGCCAATATAAAGCGTGCTACAAAATGAAACACTTTGATAAAATAAGTTACTCTTTATACTTGCTTACCTCAGATTATTACATCTTAGTGATATTATTGAACTTGTAAATTTTCAGCTACCTAGTGAAAATAAAAAACAAACTTGAGGAAACACTTATGTCAAAAATTATTTGGTCAAAAATTGATGAAGCACCGGCTTTAGCAACGTATTCGTTATTACCTATTGTAAATGCTTTTACTAAAGCAGCAGGTGTTGAAGTTGAGCTTAAGGATATCTCCTTAGCAGGCAGAGTTATTGCAACTTTTCCTGAATTTTTAACAGACAATCAAAGAATTGCTGATGAGTTAGCTAACCTAGGCAAAATAGTGCAGGAACCGGAGGGTAATATTATAAAATTACCAAATATCTCCGCATCTATTCCTCAGTTAAAAGAGTGTATTGCAGAGCTTCAAGAGCAGGGCTATAAGTTACCAAACTACCCAGAAAATGCAAATACCGATGAAGAAAAAGCTATTCAAGCGAAATACTCTACATGTTTAGGCTCTGCTGTTAATCCTGTACTTCGTGAAGGAAATTCAGATAGACGTGCGGCTTTAGCAGTGAAGAACTTTGCAAAAAAGAATCCTCATAAATTAAGAGCTTTTTCTGAAAATTCTAAAACATGCGTTGCACACATGATGAGTGGTGATTTTTATGATAATGAGCAATCAATCATTAAAGAAGGAAGCTCAAAAGTCATAATAACTTTAAATGGTAAAACATTAAAAGAAATAGATGCACAAGATAAAGAGATTTTAGATGCTACATATATGAGTGCAAAAGCATTAAGAGCGTTTTTAGCACAAACTTTAGCTGAGGCAAAAGAGAAAGATATTCTTTGGTCAATCCACCTTAAAGCTACCATGATGAAAGTATCTGATCCGATTATGTTCGGTCATGCAGTTGAAGTGTTTTTCAAAAATGTGTTTGAGAAATTTGGCGAAGATTTGGCATCAATCGGCTATAACTCAAACTTAGGCTTAGGCGATCTTTACAAAAAACTACAAAATTTGCCTGAAGCAAAGAGAGCGGCTATAGAAGCGGCTATTATGGCAACATATGATGCGCAACCTGAAATAGCTATGGTAGATAGTGATAAAGGCATCACTAACTTGCATGCATCAAATGATATTATCATAGATGCATCTATGCCGGTAGTAGTAAGAGATGGCGGAAAAATGTGGAACCGTGATGGCAAGCCGCAGGAGTGTGTTTCTGTTATACCAGATAGAAGTTACGCTACTATGTATAAAGAGATTGTAGATGATTGTGTTGCAAACGGTCAGTTTGACGTAACAACTATGGGTAGCGTCTCAAATGTTGGTCTTATGGCGCAAAAAGCTGAAGAGTATGGTTCTCACCCGACAACTTTTGAGATAGTAGAGGACGGCGTTGTTGAAGTAAAAGATGCAAACGGTAATGTTTTAATGAGTCATAATGTTGAAAAAGGCGATATCTGGAGAATGTCTAGAGCTAAAGATATCCCAATTAAAGACTGGATAAGATTATCACATGAAAGAGCTAAGCTTACGGGCGAGCCTGTTGTGTTTTGGTTAGATACTTTTAGACCACATGATGCAAACGTTATCAAAAAAATCGTAGATTATCTACCGGAACATTTAGCTCAAACGTCTGTTGAATACCATATTTTAGCTCCAAATCAAGCTATGAGATTCTCCTTAAGAAGAGTAAGAGCAGGTCTTAATACAATCTCGGCAACAGGAAATGTTTTAAGAGATTATTTAACCGATCTCTTCCCAATTTTAGAGCTTGGAACAAGTGCTAAAATGCTCTCGATTGTTCCTCTTTTAGCAGGTGGCGGTCTTTTTGAAACAGGTGCTGGCGGATCTGCTCCTAAGCATGTTGACCAATTTTTAGAAGAGGGACACTTAAGATGGGATTCGCTAGGTGAGTTCTTGGCACTTGCAGAGTCACTTAGATATATTGAACAAAAACATCCAGATGCAAATCTTAAGGCTGTTACTAAAGCTTTAGATAAAGCAAATGAGGCTTATCTTGATAACAACAAAGCGCCTGGTAGAAGTGCTGGAGAACCTGACAATAAAGCTTCTCACTTCTATTTGGCACAATACTGGGCAAAAGCACTTAGCGCAAGCGATAATGCAAAGCTTGCTGCTAAATTTGCTCCTGTGGCAAAAGCTTTAACTGAAAATGAAGCTAAAATCATGGACGAGCTATTGGCTGTTGAGGGTAAAGCTCAAGATATCGGCGGTTACTACCATCCAGATGATGCAAAAATTAAAGCTGCAATGAGACCATCTGCAACACTAAATGCGATTATAGATACTATTTAATAGAGTAAAATATTTGAGAAAATAGTACGCTTGCACTGCAAGTTCAAGATGACACGTTTATGTTATCTTGAACTTAGTCGTGAGTTTATGTTTTTATTTTTTCTGTGAAACCATAGGCGGTTTTATATAAAAGGCAAAAAGTCTTTAGATGATGCTTTAAAGATACCTAAATAGTATTTGAATAAAATATCATAATAATTTACTCAAGGAGTGTGTATGAATCAAGGAAAAAGAGTAGGAATAGTAGGCGCGGGAAACGTAGGCGCAACGGTAGCTTACTCTTTAGCAATGCTTGGTTCTTGTCATGAGATAATTCTTCGTGACAACAAGATAGATGTTGCTAAAGGAAAGGCGCTTGATATGAGTCAGGCTGCTTCGGCTGTAAGAAGTCATACCATAGTTACCGTGGCAGAAGATATGTCTGATTTGACAAATTGTGATGTTGTAGTTGTGACCGCAGGAAGCCCTAGACTTCCGGGCATGAGTCGTGACGACCTGCTTATGATAAATGCAAAAATCACAAAAGAAGTTATACGAGGCATTGCTAAATACTCTCCTGATGCAATAGTTATAATGGTTTCAAATCCATTAGATGCCATGACTTATGTGGCGCTTAAAGAGAGTGGTTTTGAGAGAAGCCGTATTATAGGAATGGCCGGAATTTTAGATAGTTCTAGAATGGCTAGCTTTATTCAAGAGAAACTTGGGTACGGCGGGGGTCAAATCCGTGCATCTGTTATGGGCGGACATGGCGATGACATGGTTCCGCTTCCACGCTATTCGACTGTTGCGGGTGTCCCTCTTGCGGATCTTTTGACACCTAGTGAAATTGATGAGATTGTAGCTCGTACTCGCAGCGGCGGGGCAGAGATAGTAAGTCATCTCAAAACTGGTTCTGCATATTATGCGCCGGCAAAATCTACAGCTATCATGGTAGAGGCGATACTAAAAGATACTAAGCAGATTCATCCGTGTGCAGTCTGTCTAGAGGGAGAATATGGTTATTCTGACGTAGTTTCTGGTGTTCCTGTGATGCTTGGAGCAAACGGAGCCGAGAAAATCATTGAAATCACTCTTGATGATATAGAGAAAGATATGTTTAAAAACTCTTGTAACTCTGTTAAGTCTTTGATTGATACATTAAATAAAAATAATTTTTTTGAAGGAGAATAAACTTGAATACTCGTATTGAAAAAGACACAATGGGTGAGATAAATGTTCCAAAAGATGCTTATTGGGGGGCACAAACTCAGCGTTCGATTGAAAACTTTGCAATTGGTGAAGAGAGTATGCCTTATGAGATTACAAGAGCTTTTTCATATCTTAAAAAAGCAGTAGCACTTGTAAATAAAGACTTAGGCAAGCTAGATGCCAAAAAAGCAGACGCTATCGCACAAGCTTGTGATGACATGTTAGCAGGAAAACTAGACGGAAATTATCCTCTTGTTGTATGGCAAACAGGTTCTGGAACACAATCAAACATGAACAACAATGAAGTTCTTGCTTCTCGTGCAACCGAGATTTTAGGCGGTGACTTTAGAGTGGAGAAATTGGTTCATCCAAATGACGATGTAAACAAATCACAAAGCTCAAACGATACTTATCCTACAGCCCTGCATGTAGCTTCTGTTATAGCAGTAGAAACTCGTGTTTTACCTGCTATTGCAAAACTAAAAGCAACGTTAATTGAAAAATCAGCTAGATTTGAATCTATTGTAAAAATAGGGCGCACACATCTTCAAGATGCAACACCCATAACTCTTGGTCAAGAGATTAGCGGTTGGGTAGAGATGTTAAATAAATGTGAGAAAATGATTAAAGTTTCGCTCGAACCTGTTCGTGAACTAGCCCTCGGTGGAACAGCAGTAGGAACAGGTCTTAATGCTCATCCTGAACTCGGGGAGAGAGTTGCTAAAAAACTAACTGAACTTACGGGACACAATTTTATCACTGCGCCGAATAAATTTCATGCGCTAACATCACATGATGCTTTGGTTTTCTCTCACGGTGCTCTAAAAGCACTCTCGGCTGATATGATGAAGATTGCAAATGACGTTCGCTGGCTAGCTTCAGGTCCTCGTTGTGGAATAGGGGAGATTACTATTCCTGAGAATGAACCGGGCTCTTCTATAATGCCGGGAAAAGTTAATCCTACTCAAGCCGAAGCAGTTACAATGGTTACATGTCAGGTTTTTGGCAATGACGTAGCTATTTCAATGGGTGCTTCTCAAGGAAACTTTCAACTAAATGTTTTTAAACCTGTAATTGCATATAACTTTTTACAATCGTGCCGCTTACTTGCTGACTCGATTTTATCGTTTAATGATCACTGTGCGGTTGGAATCGAGCCAGTTGTTGAGAAGATAGATTTCTATCTTCAAAACTCTTTAATGCTTGTTACGGCACTTAACCCTTATATCGGTTATGAAAATGCTGCAAAAATAGCTAAAACGGCACATAAAAATAACTCTACTCTAAAGGCAACAGCTATTGAGCTTGGGCTTTTAACTGCCCAAGAGTTCGACAGATATGTAATACCAGAAGATATGATATCGCCCAAGGCATAAAGGACATTACAGAAAAAAACTAAATTTTTTTCTGTAAAAGCGTAAATTTTAAAAAGGAAAAATTGAATGAATATACATGAATATCAAGCAAAGCAAATTTTTGCTAAGTATGGTGTACCTACACCTAAGGGTTTAATGGCTGAGAGCGTGGAGCAAGCGGTTGAAAATGCAAAGATTTTAGGCGGACCTGTTTGGGTTGTAAAAGCTCAGATACATGCTGGAGGTCGCGGACTTGGCGGCGGGGTTAAACTTGCTCGTTCAATAGAAGAGGTAGAAAAACTTTCTCGCGAAATTCTTGGAATGACTTTGATTACTCACCAAACTGGACCTGAGGGTAAACTAGTTCAAAAACTTTATATCGAAGACGGGGCAGATATAAAAGATGAGCTTTATCTTGGTGTTGTTCTTGACCGTGCTCGTGAGATGCCTGTAATTATGGCTTCAACTGAGGGTGGTATGGCAATTGAAGATGTTGCACATGATACTCCTGAAAAAATTATTAAAATCGCCGTAGACCCTGCTATAGGTTTTCAAGGTTTTCACGGTAGAGAGCTTGTTTTCGGACTTGGAATAACAGATCCGGATGAGCAGAAAAAACTTATTAGTTTTGCTTCAAAACTGTATAAACTCTACATTGAAAACGATGCAGAGATGATAGAGATTAATCCTCTTGTAAAAACTGGAAGCGGTGAGTTTTTAGCGCTTGATGGAAAAATGGGATTTGATGATTCAGCTCTTGGACGTCATCCCGATATCGCTGCGATGAGAGATATAAGTGAAGAAGATGCTGATGAGCGTGAAGCTGCACAGTATGGTCTTTCATATATCTCACTAGATGGTGAAATCGGCTGTATGGTAAACGGGGCAGGGCTTGCAATGGGCACTATGGATACTATTAACTATATGGGTGGAACACCTGCAAACTTTTTAGATGTCGGCGGCAGTGCAAATGCTCAAACAGTTGCAAAAGGTTTTGAGATAATTCTTAAAAACCCTAAAGTTAAAGCGATTTTCGTAAATATTTTTGGCGGAATCGTTAGATGTGACCGTATCGCAAACGGTATCTTAGAAGCTACAAAACTTGTAGATGTTCATGTTCCTGTTATTGTTCGTCTTGATGGTACAAACGCTCCTGAAGCGGCAGAAATTTTAAGAAATGCAAATATTGCAAATGTTATAGCAGCTACAGACTTGGCTGATGGTGCTGCAAAAGCAGTCGCTGCTGCAAAACAAGCTAAGTAAGAAGGATATTTATATGAGTATATTAGTAAATAAAGATACAAAAGTAATAGTTCAAGGTTTTACTGGGAAAGAGGGTTCTTTTCACGCTGAGCAGTGTTTGGCTTATGGAACTAAAATCGTAGGTGGTGTGACTCCAAACAAAGGGGGAACAGAGCATCTAGGACAGCCTGTTTTTAACACTGTAAAAGAGGCGGTAAAAACTACAGGTGCGACTGTTTCTATGATATTTGTTCCACCTGCATTTGTTGCAGATGCTGTTATGGAAGCTGCTGATGCCGGAATTGAACTTGCTGTAATTATTACAGAAGGCGCTCCTGTTCGTGATATGCAAGCTGCAAAAGCTTACGCAACAAAGCATAGCATGAAAACAATAGGACCAAACTGCCCAGGAATTATAACGGCGGATGAGTGTAAAATCGGGATTATGCCAGGTATGATTTTCAAAAAAGGAAATATTGGCCTTATCTCAAAATCAGGAACATTGACATATGAGGGTGCAAATCAAGTTGTAAAACAAGGTTTTGGAATCTCTACGGCAGTTGGTATTGGCGGAGACCCAATTATTGGTCTTTCATACAAGCAACTTCTTGCGATGTTTGAAGCAGATCCAGAGACTCATGCAATTGTTATGATTGGTGAAATTGGTGGAGATTTAGAGATACAAGCGGCAGCATATATTAAAGAACATATTACGAAGCCTGTTGTTGCTTTTATTGCAGGTCAAACTGCTCCAAAAGGCAAAAGAATGGGTCATGCAGGAGCAATTGTTAGCGGTGGAGCAGGGACTGCGGCTGAGAAGATGGCAGCTCTTGAAGCGGCAGGTGTAAAAGTTGTAGTAAGTCCGGCGGATATCGGTAAAGCTGTAGCAGAAGTTTTAAAAAAGTAATTTGCATATTGCAAAAGTCTCAATTAACAAACACTCAATAAGTAACACTTCTGTTATTGAGAGGCTCTTTTAGTAGAAGTTTTGTAGCATATTAATAATAATTTGTTACTCTGTCTATGAAAATAAGGTTTGGTAAAAGTTGGTACTGTTACCATAGGTAACTGATTAAATTTTTTAGCTTAATATTAAAAATAGGAGAATAAATGAGTAAGTTTAAAACTCAAAACCCAGGCAACCAGCCTGTGTGGGTCAACACAAACAACTGTAAAGCATGTGACATTTGTGTATCTGTGTGTCCGTCTGGTGTACTTGGGATGCATTATGATGCATCTTCAACTTTAGGCGCTATTATATCGGTTGAACATCCAGAGGCTTGTATAGGTTGTATGGAGTGTGAACTTTCATGTCCAGACTTTGCTATATATGTAGCAGATAAAAAAGATTATAAATTTGCAAAACTAACTGATGACTCAAAAAAACGTCAAGCAGAAGTCATTGCAAATAACTATATGTCACTCAGCGAAAAAAGGAGCTAAATAATGGCAACAAGAGAAATAATTTCAAGCGGAAATGAATTATCTGCATTAGCTGCAAGAGATGCTGGATGTAAATTTTTTGCGGGCTACCCTATTACCCCATCAAGCGAAATCATGCATGAAATGTCTGGTTTAATGCCAGAAATCGGCGGAGCATGTATTCAGATGGAAGATGAGATAGCGGGTGTTGCAGCTGCAATCGGAGCAGGGATGAGTGGTCTTAGAACTATGACTGCTACTTCAGGTCCTGGAATTTCGCTAAAAGCTGAAAATCTTGGTCTTGCTCAGATGACTGAAGTTCCATTGGTTGTTGTAAACGTAATGCGTGGCGGTCCATCAACCGGTCTTCCGACTCGTGTATCTCAAGGGGATGTTGCACAGGCAAAAAATCCTTCACATGGCGACTATAAATCAATCACACTTTGTGCCGGCTCATTGGCTGAGTGTTATACCGAAACAGTAAGAGCATTTAACTTAGCAGATAGATTTATGCAACCTGTCTTTGTGCTACTAGATGAAACTTTAGGGCATATGCACGGAAAAGCTATTCTTCCGAGTGAAGAAGAGGTTGCTGCATCAATAGTTCCAAGAAAAACATTTGAAGGTCCCGCTGAAGAGTACTTTCCGTATGAGTGTGAATCTGATCAACCGGCAGTTTTAAATCCAATGTTTAAAGGATACAGATACCACTTTACAGGTCTTCACCATGACAAAAGAGGGTTCCCGACTGAAGAGATTGAGACTTGTAGAAAACTTATCCAAAGATTAGAAGACAAAGTCGAACTTCACAAAGATGAGCTAGAGTTATATGAAGAGTTCCATACAGACGATGCTGAAGTATTGCTAGTTGCATACGGCTCTGTTTCACTTGCTGCAAAAGAGGCGATTAAGCACTTAAGAGCTGAGGGAATTAAAGCGGGATTATTTAGACCGATTACACTTTGGCCAAGCCCCGCCGATAAGATGAAAGAGCTTGCAGATAGAATACCAAAAGTTCTATGTATAGAACTTAATATCGGTCAGTATAGAGATGAAGTGCAACGCGCTACTGGAAGACTTGATATTGATGGTTTATTTAAAGTAAACGGAAGACCAATTTCTCCTTATGAAATTGTCAACAAAGTAAAGGAGCTATAAGATGGCATTTAATTATGAAAACTATTTAAGACTAGAAAAAATGCCAACACTATGGTGTTGGGGCTGCGGTGACGGTGTTATTTTAAAAGCTTTTGTTAGAGCAATTGACAGTCTTGGTATAAACAAAGATGATATTTGTGTCGTTTCCGGAATAGGGTGTTCTGGAAGATTTTCATCATATGTTGACTTCAATACTGTTCACACTACACATGGAAGAACTATAGCATTTGCAACAGGTATCAAACTTGCAAACCCAACCAAAAAGGTAATTTGTGTAGCAGGCGACGGTGATGCATTGGCTATCGGTGGTAACCATACAATTCATGGTTGTAGAAGAAATATAGATATTACATTTATTCTTATTAATAACTTTATTTATGGGTTAACAAATTCTCAAACAAGTCCAACTACTCCACAAGGTATGTGGACAGTATCACAACAAGCAGGAAATATTGACCCTACTTTCAATACTTGTAATTTGGCGATTGCAGCAGGGGCTTCTTTTGTAGGAAGAGAAACAGTTAATGATCCTAAAAAACTAGAAAAAATTATGGTAAAAGCACTAGAACATAAAGGTTTTTCACTGCTTGAAGTTTTATCTAACTGCCATATTAATCTTGGTAGAAAAAATAAAATGAACTCTGCTATTGAAAATCTTAGCTGGATAGACAGCATTACAGTTTCTAAGAAAAAATATGAAACTTTGACGCAAGAAGAACAAGTAAATTTACTTCCTACAGGTATCTTAAAGCAAGATGAGGAAGCAGCTGAATATTGTGATATGTATGCAGAAGTTGTTAAAGTACATCAGGGTAAAAGAAAGACGATTACCCAAGATGACTTTAAGAAAAAAATATAAGGAGACACTCAATGGCTAGAACATTAATGAGATTTACAGGTGTTGGCGGACAAGGTGTTCTTCTTGCTGGTGAAATTTTTGCAGCTGCAAAAATTAAAAACGGCGGTAATGGATTAAAAACAGCAACATACACTTCACAGGTTCGTGGTGGACCAACAGTTGTTGATATTACTTTAGACGATGATGAGATATATTATCCGTATGCAAATGACGGAGAGATAAGTTTTATGTTATCAGTCGCACAGGTAAGTTATGACCAGTTTAAAAAAGGCGTGCAAGATGGAGGCATAATAGTTGTAGATCCAAATCTTGTTAAACCTAGTGATGAAGATAGAAAAAAATGGAATATAATTGAGATTCCGATTATAACTATTGCAAAAGAAGAGGTTGGTAATGTTATCACTCAATCGGTTGTAGCACTTGCAATAGCAAATACAATCATGAAGCCTCTTGATAGAGAAGTTTTAATCGAGACTATGCTCTCAAAAGTACCGGCTAAAGTTCATGATGTAAATAAAGTAGCGTACGATCTTGGTGAGAAATATGCTAATGAAGCAATGAAAAAATAATTATATCTTTATAGCGGCTTTTTAAAAAGCCGCTTTTTTTTAGAAATTCCTTAATATTAAATAGTATAAAATATCATATTAAAAAATATCACACCCTGATGCTTTCCCAAAAAAACTCTACATGCTTTTCAAACTGTGTTGAAAGGGCTGTAGTGGATGTACTGTCAAACCTTAGAAGCGTAATCTGAAGCCTTATATAGAATAGGGTGGATATAAACTCATATGCAACCATCATAGGATCCCCGGAGCGTATTAATGAGTTGTGCATCATGATAAAAAATACCTCTGAGAGCATTTTTATATTATTATCATGAAATTCATTCATAAACTGCTCTCTAAGCTCTTTGTTTTGAAACAGCTCTATCATGAGTAATCTAAACATATTCTCATTTTTCTTATCAAAGGTAAGAAGCTTATACTGCATTGCAAATTTTTGTAAAAAAGCCTTTCCTTTTAATGCAGACTCTTTTATATCACTGCTCTCATCTGAGAATGGAGTTGTAAATATCTCTTTTGCGACACATAAAAATATCTCCTCTTTGTTTTTAAAATGATTATATAAAGCACTCTCTCTTATTCCCACTTCTGAGGCAATCTTTCGCACACTTGTCGCCTTATATCCATACTCTGAGAAGAGAGTAGCAGAGGCTCTTATAATTTTTTGCTTTGTATTTGATTTCTTTGTAATCGTCGTGTTTTCGGGCATTTTATAACCTTTTCCGCTGTATGAACAACTGTTAATTTTAAAAGTATTATATATGAACAACTGTTAATTTATACTTAGAGTATATGAACAGTTGTTCTTTTTATTATAATACTAAAAGAACAACTGTTCATATCATTAAAAAACATTTTTAAAGCAATTTTTTTGTATTATTTCACAGGTACAGCAGATAGTTACTTGATGATTTCAAGAGGAAAGTCCGAGCTGCTATAAGACAGTGTTCCATTTAACTAATGGCCGTAGCAATACGAGGGAAAGTGCAACAGAGAGTAGACTGCCGCTTTTATAGCGGTAAAGGTGAAAGGGTGGTGTAAGAGACCACCAGTCTCTATAGCGATATAGAGAGCTTGAAAACCCAACATGGCAGCAAGAAACAGATGGTCAGCGTCTTTAAGGGCAAGGCTGCGGCGTTAAACCCGTTGCTGAGCTTATGCTACTGTTTCGCTAGAGTTACTATGTAAATAGTAAAGTAGATTAATGCTATCAAAATAAGGGAACCGCTTTTTGCTTTGCAAAAATGTTTCTTTAGAAAACAAAACTCGGCTTATGCTGTGCCTATTCATTTTCAAAGCCTATTTATAGGGCTTAACTCACTATCTATTTTCTAATTGTAACCGTAGTGTAACAGCCACCATCATTAAACAAAGAAAAACTAGCTCCTAAATTTACATTTTTAGACGCTATAATACTTGCATAATGCTATATAGTTATCTTAGGACTTGACTGTAGTGTAAAGTTGTAGGTGTAAGATAAAAATAATAAACGCTTACTATTTATAAGCACCTTCACGAGTAGTTACATGTAAAACCAAAATAACAAGTTTATCTTCATATTTTTTATAAATAACACGATAAGAACGAAGTTTTAAGCGATAAAGTATCTCTTTCTGACCTTTGAGCTTTTTTATCTTACCAGAGTGCATAAGTGATTTTTCATTAGTAAAAGAAAAACTTTGTGCGAACTCTTCAAGAGAATCAAGTATAAAAGCTTGATTTTGTATATCTATTAATTTTAAATCTTTTTTAGCAGAATTAAAAAATTCAATAATATACAAATTAAAGCCCTAATTCTTTGCGCATTTCTTCCATAGAAATGGTAGGTTCATTATCATTAAGTCTTTTCTCTGCTACTCTAATATCTAAATAATCAAAATACATATCAAGAGCAGAAGAAATGATATGACTTTTCTTTTCATTTAATTCTTTAGCATAACGATTCATATCTTCATTTACTGAAGCAGGTAATGTAATGTTTAGTCTAACTGTATTCATTTGTCACTCCTTATTTATGTGTATGATTATACACCATTTATAGACAACAGGGGGTGGGTTTTTTAGAATAGCTATATGCAAGAAGAGTAGAGTGGTGAATTGTAACCGTATATCAATAGTAAAGTTGTTACAATTAAGTCCTAAACTCCGCAGTATAGGGTTTAGTATTTCGGCTTATGCTGTACCTAAATCACAAATGATACTTTTTAATATCAATGCAAATTTTACATACTTACACCCCTTTACTTACGCAAAATAGATCTAAATATTTTTCAAGAGAATTTACATTATGTTAACCAATGTGGAGAGAATTTTTTACCAGGAATCAAGCACGAGATAGTAAGATGCTGCGCGTTTGGCTTATGGGCCTCCTCTACTACTGCGCATAAAGAGCATTGGACATAAGCACGATTCAAATCAAATTGATACCCGGGGGTACAATATATTTGCCTCCGGGATATTTCTTAACTAGCGTTGCAGCACTTAATGCCAAACAAAAGTGCAATGATTCACTCCCCGTTTAAATAAAAATTACTCTTATTTAAACGGCTTAGTGAACTTAAGATAAAGAAGCGGCAATATAATCAAAGTTAAAAGTGTTGAGCTTATTAAACCGTTAATTACAACTATAGCAAGTGGTTTTTGAATCTCAGATCCAGGACCAGTAGCAAAGAGCAGCGGCAACAAGCCAAGCGCGGCAATCGTGGCTGTCATAAGAACAGGACGGAACCGTTTTGTGGTACCTTCGCGTACAGCATCTATGATTTTATAGCCATTTTTAACTAGATAATTAAAGTAGTTCACTAGTACAACTCCATTAAGTACCGCAATACCAAGAAGCGCAATAAAGCCGACTGATGCCGGTACAGAGATATACTCACCACTAAAATAAAGTCCGGCAAAACCTCCAATAAGAGCTAGCGGAACATTTATCATAACAAATATGGCTTGTGTTATGGAGTTAAATGAAACAAAAAGTAGTATAAATATCAAAAAAAGTGCAATCGGAACTATTACCATCAGCTTACTTGCTGCACGTTGTTGATTTTCAAACTCTCCCCCATAAGTTACATAGTAGCCCGCAGGCATTTTTATCTCTTTTTCTATTCTCTCTTTTGCCTCTTCAACGAACCCTACCAAGTCTCGTCCTTCAACATTACTTTGCACAACTGTTTTACGGTAGCCGTTTTCATGTGTTATCTGTACTGGGCCTGTAGTTTTTTCAAATGTTACAAAATCAGCAAGAGGAACACTTGTACCGTCTGCTAAAACATAATAAAGTTTCTCAAGTGAGTGAAGTGATCTGTTAAACAGATCTTCTCCTTTTAGCATTAACTTTATACGACGCATCCCCTCTTGAACAATACCGACTTCTATACCCGTGATCATCGTCTTCATAAAGGTAGCAATCTCACGTTCCGTTAATCCATAGTAGCCTAGAGCCTGCTGATTAAAACTAAGCTCAAAGTATTGAATTCCTTCATTACTTTTTTTGTACACATCGCTATTGCCTGGAATCTGCTCAAGAATACTCTTTATTTCTCCTGCAATGCGCTCTAGCTCATCATGATTGCTGCCAAAAATATCTATAGCCAAATCTCCGCGTACACCAGTTAGCATCTCAGATACACGCATCTCTATCGGCTGTGTAAACACATACTCTATACCAACCAAACTATCAAGAGATTTTCTAATCTGATCTTTTACCCAATCCTTAGAGGGAACTCTCCACTCCTTCATCGGCTTTAAAATAAAGAACGTGTCTGTATCATTAAGGCTCATTGGATCAAGCCCTAACTCATCAGTGCCTGTACGTGCAATTATAGAGCTTATCTCAGGTACATCTGCCATAAGCTTTGTCTGAATTTTTTTATTTAACTCTATACTCTCTTCAAGAGATATTGACGGTAGTGATTCTATCATCGCTATCAAAGTGCCCTCGTCCATTGTTGGCATAAACGCTTTACCTGTCTTTGAAGCAAGATACAGTGAACCAAAAAATAACAATACAACACTCACAAACACCGCTGCAGTGTGCTTAATCGCAAAATCAAGTGAAGGTTTATATAGCTTTAACAAGACTTTGATTAGCCACGGTTCTTTGTCAGGACGCACTTTCATGATAAAAGAACTAAATACAGGGATAAGAGTAAGTGCAAGTATGAGTGAGCTAAAAAGAGCAAATACTATACTAAGCGCTACAGGTTTAAAGAGTTTTCCCTCTAAACCCTCTAGTGTCAGCAATGGGATAAAAACAATAATGATGATAAGAACACCCGTAATGATGGAAGGTGCCATCTCAACTGCCGCTTTATAAATAATATCTATTTTAGTATGCTTTTTATATTTTGTATTTCCAAGTTCCGCCGTAATATGCTCAACCATAACAACAGCCGAATCTACAAGTATTCCAACGGCTATGGCAAGACCGCCTAAGCTCATCAAATTGGCACTAAGTCCAAAATACTCCATTGCAATAAAACTCATTAATAAGGCAAACGGTAAAATAATCGCAACACTTAAAGCAGAAGCAAAATTTCCCAGCATAAGCAAAAGTACAATTATAATAAGTACACCTGCTTCAAAAAGAGCGTTTTTTACACTCTTTGTCGCAAGATTTACAAGAGTGGAACGATCGTAAAAGATGTCAATCTTTGTTCCGCTTGGAAGTGTTTCTTGCATCTCTAGGAGTTCAAGTTTTACTAGCTCTAGCACTTTTTGTGTATTGGAGCCTTTTAATCCAAGCACAACTCCCTGAACTGCCTCGCCCTGCCCGTTTTTTGTGGAAAATCCTGCACGCGTGAGACTACCTACATGTATATTTGCTACATCATTTATATTAATAACTTTACCGTTAACTGATGCAACGCTTATCTTGCTTATATCTTCTATATCATCAACCCTGCCTACACTACGAACCAAAATACCCTCTACGCCCTGAGTAACACGCCCTGCTCCATCATTTAGATTATTTTTTTGCAGAGCATCCATAATTTGAGTCAGAGTTATTCCATATGTGCGCATAGCTTCAATATTTGGCGTTACTTCATAAGTCTTAACTTTTCCGCCTAGGGTATTAACCTCTGCAACTCCGCTCACAGAACGAATTTTTGGTGAAATAACCCAGTCCAGCAAAGAACGCTTTTGTGTTAAATCAAGCGTGTCAGACTCAACCGTAAACATCAAAATTTCACTCAGAGGCGTACTAATAGGCGCGAGTCCTCCTTCTAGATTTTTTGGCAAATCATTCATAATTGAATTTAATCGTTCATTGACCTGCTGACGCGCCCAGTAGATATCAGTTTTATCTTCGAAGTCAATAGTAATATCACAAATGCCATATTTGGCAGTTGAGCGCATCATAGTCTGATGCGCGATACCTAGCATTCCCATCTCAACTGGAATTATGATGCGTGATTCAACTTCATCCGGTGTCATCCCGCTTGATTTCATTATAATCTTTACTTGAGTAGGGGAAATGTCCGGAAATGCATCTACCGGGAGTTCATTGTATGATTTAATGCCAAAACCCAGTATGACAAGAGCTAGCAGAGATACAAAAAGCCGCTGCGAAAGCATAAATGAGATAATCTTATCCATTAGTCGCCTTTTTGTAGCATATTTTGTAATATGCTTGTTGCACCAATTACAATAGGTTCACTTAGTACCTTATTATAAGCAAGGTAACATGTATCTTTATCTTCAGAAATAACATTTACCTCCTCTGCCCTATAGAGCTGTCCTTTTTTTATAAAAACTATAGTTCTGCCTTTATCTTGGACTACCGATTTTTTATTGACAAGAAAAGCTCTCTCTTTGATGCTAATCTTCGCCTTTGTTCTAAGACCTGCTAATAGCTCTGAGTCTTGAGGCAGAGAAAAGCGAGCATATCTTGTTTGATTAAACGGATCAAGCACTGGCGACATATGCAGTAGTTTTGATTTTATATCTTTTTCATCAATTGTTATAACTATCTCTTTAGATAAGTTGAGCCTAGAAGCAATGGCTCTAGGTAAATTACTCTCTAGCCAGTTTGCCCCATCTAGCTTTATAACAAAAAGAGCACTTGAAGGCGATACGCTCTTTCCGGGTTGAATATTGACATGAAGCAAAGAGCCTTTTACGGGAGATTTTAGCTCCATATTTGGGAAAATAGTCAGTTTCTCATATAAAGTCTCTATCATACTATCGCTTGCACCGTATGCTTTAAGCAATGTTTTTGATGCTAAGAGCTTGATTTTGTCACTCTTAACTTCTGCATCTGCTTTTGTGCACTCCTTTTGAGCAATAATCTCCTCCTTGCAAAGCTTAGCATTTCTTTGCGCTAAATGTTCATGATGTATTAATTCTATTGTATCCGCAATTACTTTTCTTTGTGCTTCGACCCACTCTGTTGCCGTTAATAGAGCCAAAGAGTCACCTTTTTTAACCA
The DNA here is from genome assembly GCF_023229105.1 of Sulfurimonas sp. GTDB lineage: Bacteria > Campylobacterota > Campylobacteria > Campylobacterales > Sulfurimonadaceae > Sulfurimonas. The sequence continues at coordinate 3,041 of NZ_JALNZY010000021.1, read as the reverse complement.
TGTCAAAACTTACTTTGTTTAACTGAACAATCTGCGCCTCATAAGGAACAGACAGAGTATGCAAAAGATTTGGCGGGATAGTAACCGTTGTCATATACTCCCCGATAGGCACATAAGCAACCTCTTTGCCCACGGCTGTTTCAATATGCCAATTTCTCTCATCTTCTGTGCTTAATGTTATTTCTGCTAAAAGTGAGATGCTCAGCAGCAGTTGTAAAAAAATCTGTTTTTTCATAATTAATCCTTGATTTGCAAAACATTATATAATCTAAATAGTATTTCATAATATTTTTTGTAATGTTGTATAAGATCTTTTTTATACATCCACATATCTCTTTGGCTCATTAGGTACTCAATAGCCGAGTCCTCTCCAAGGCGATATCCTCTCTCAACTAGCGGCATAAGCTCGTTTTCATATCGTTTTAATATAGATGCAACAAGCTCGGTGCTTTGAAAAGCCTGAGAGAGCTGTTTTTGTAAAAGTGTAATTTCAGATTCTCTTGTTAGTTTCAACTTCTGCTTTTCATACTCTAGCGCACTTTTTTTATTCAAAGCAACTGCTCGGCTCTCTTCATTAAAGGAGCTTGTAAAATTAAGCGGAACGGACAGTCCAACGACATATCTTTTTGTGTCAATCTCATTTTTAAATGCGGCAGAGAAGGTAAAAGAATCAAACGGTTTCTCATATCTATTAAAATCACTCTTTAGGCTCAGGATTTTTTTATCTAAAGACTCTTCTATCATAGATTCTTGCGCAATGTTAAAAAACAAATTTTCTACAACTGGGTATGTATCTGTACAAGATAACGCATTATCTTTAAACATTGGCATAAGAATTTTAGACTCCAAAGCATCACGAGAAGCTTTCACTTGGCTCTGATAATAGTTAAAATTACCCTTAAGACGCTCTAGCTCAATTTGAAGCTGCAGAAGCTCTTTTTTAGATATTTCACCATATTGATATGCTTTTTCTTTTTTCATATATAGGGTTTCAAACGCAAGATAAGACTCTTTGTACTGCAAAATCGCTTTTTTATCAAGACAATTAATATGGTACAAAAGACGTACATCGTTTTGAAGAAGTAAAAAATCATGCTTTAGAATTAATATCTGGGCATCATTTTGATAACGATTAGATTTTAAGATGCTCTTTTTGACGCTAGGGTTAAGAAAATTTTGCTCCACCCCGATGCTATACTCAAAACCTGAACTATCTAAATCTAAATCCGGCTTAGCATACGCTCCTTCAGTAGTTAACTGAAGTGCTTTGTTTGATGAAATCGCCCTATTCTCAGCACTATATGCAGCTTCATAAGCTTTAATAGACTTTGCCATCGGGTGCTCATTTTTTAATTTTTGCACTATTTCATCCAAGCTTATATCTGATGCTTGTAAAAATATATTACAAACAAGTAAGAGTAGTATTAGTCGCAATTATGTTCCTTATTTTAATTTTTCTCTACTGTTATCTATTTAATACAATTAGAGTTTTATTTTTACTTTATGTTGTGATTGTTAAGAGGGATTATACGATAGGAGGTTTGAAAAAATTAAAAGATTTATAAGATAGTAGTGTTTCATTGAGCTTAAAAATTGATTTTATCTTTTTTGTATCGGCAAAAGAAGGTATTTTGGTCAGACCTATATCCATAGCGTGATATTTGGCATGAATATCGTCTATTAATTTATCTTTATTTGAATCAGAGGCAGCAAACTTGTCTAAAGCAGACTCAACTCCAAAATGATGATCTTTTTTTAAAGTTATAAAAGTACAATCATGTGCCAATGAAAAGCTTATTGCAAACAGCAGCAATAAGGAACATATTTTTTTTAAATTCATACACACATTTTAATATATGATTGTTAACAGCATGCAATTTAGATATTTATAATAAAGATTATTTTAAAATTTTATAATCATAGTTACAGAATTATTTCAATACACTTCTGCAACTAAAATATAAAAACGAGAAAATCATAATGAGTACAAAAGAGCAACTAATACTAGATATTCAAAACCTGCTTAACAGTTATGAGGGAATAGAAAAAACATCAATAAACCCAGAATTATTAGAGTTTATGGATAGAAACACTCTTATAAGCATCATAGATTCCTTATTAACTCAAAAAGAGTCCTCTAAGGAGTCTGATTTAGCATGGCTTGAAACATTTAAAAAACATGGCTCATAATGCCCTGTTTTGTGCTTTTTGGTTATGTTTCAATTCGATTTAATTATAATTTGTTTGATTTGTTACCAAAAAGTCTGATATAATTCGCTATATTTTAAGTAAACAAAGGATTTTATTATGTCAAATGTAGATTTAGTTCAATTAACGGAAGAAACAAAAAAACTAACTGCCATGGTTGTAGAAGATGAAAAAGTGGCTAACGAACTGCTCAGTTCTACTTTTAAAAACTTTTTCTCTAATGTGAAGTCATGTTTTGATGGAAAAGAGGCTCTAGAAGCTTATTCAAAATCAGCTCCAGATATTGTTTTTGTAGACATTATTATGGCTGGAATGGACGGGATAGAGCTTTCACGCAAAATTCGTGAAATAAATCCAAGCCAAATCATTATTGTTATCTCAGCTAGCAACGATATAGAAAAGATATCTGAATCTATTGAAGTCGGTGTCAACAGCTTTATTCAAAAGCCTATTGATACTAAAAAAATAATTGAGCTTTTATCAAATGTTGTATCTATGATTAACAAAAAAAAGAAAATTGAGACTAAAACATTTTCAATTTCTCTCCCATTAGATTTATATGAAGTAGTAAACGACAATGCAAAGGCTGAGAGCATCTCTAAAAATGCCGTTATAATCAGAGCGCTTCGTAATTTTTACGAATAAATCTTTAATTATTAGCCGAGTTTATGCAGTTTTATATTTTATTAAGATATAAATCTATATAATTTCGGCTCGGTAAATAAAACCGAAAAGTGGCCCCGTCGTCTAGCGGTAAGGATCCATGGTTTTCATCCATGTTACAGGAGTTCAATTCTCCTCGGGGTCACCACTTAAAACATTCTACTTTTCAA
>NZ_JALNZY010000106.1 GCF_023229105.1 Sulfurimonas sp. | reverse complement strand
ATGGCAAGTTTTGAAGTCTCAGGTGCACTAAAAGCCTCATTTTGGGAGAGTGTTCTAGGGTTTTCATTTTCACTTACACTAACTTTTTCTAGCTTATAATTGCTTTGTGCAAAGGAACTGCTTGCAGCTAAAATTGCAACAAGGCAAAGACTTAGTTTTATTTTAAATTTCATTTTTCATCTTCCTATTTACTTCGTTATAAAAACCCACCAACCGCTCTCATCATCTATGATGGTGTGTTGTGCTGGATTTAGTGAGTTTAGTATTTGTGGCAAGGCCTCTCGCTCTGTTTTTACTCGCTCTTTAAACGAGTCTCTCCAATCTGGTTTTTCTTTGCTCATGTGAGCGGTTATTTGAGCTCTTAGCTCTTTTGTGCCAAATCCTCCGCCTATGTAAGCGTGTCCGCCGACTTTTAATATTCTTAGTATTTCACTATAAGCCTTATCCCAATCATCCCAAAACGGCGAAGAACCGCGGCTTATGACTATGTCTATGCTCTCATCTTTCATATCTATATTATGGATGTCGCCGTTTAAAAAATCACTTTTATCTAAAATGTTTTCACTCTTTGCATAATCTCTAGCGAGCAAGAGCATCTCAGGCGATTGGTCGAAAAAAGTGATATGTAAGTCCGTAATACTTGCCATTGCTCGTCCAAGTGCTCCAGTACCGCATCCAGCATCAAAGCATCTACCAGATATCACTCCAGTTTTTTCCTTTATCTGTTGTGCAATTACGGGGTATATAGGTGCAAAAACTTCTCGCACAATGCGGTCAAAACTTTGAGGGTTTGATCCGCCTTTGTGCTCTTTATTTTCCATACGTTTAACTTTAACCATTCTTTTAACCCCTTTTAGTGTTATGTCTTCTTATACATAACGATATATAAATAAATATATTATGCCCAATCTAAAAGGCGTCTCTCGCCCTCTATCTTTTGTATCTCTGTAATATCTTGCGTTATCTCAACTACGCCTTTGTAGTTTTTATCTTCATCTCTAAGAGCAAAGTATCTGATGTGAATCAATCTTCCACCAAAAGTTATCCAAAATTCAGCACTCTCTTTAGTTCCTGCCTTAAAAGCTTCCAAGATGACTAAAACTGTATCAACACTCTTTGGAGGGTGACAAAACTTTACTTCTCTTCCAATTATCCCTGGACTTCTTAAAAAAGTTCTCTCACTACCTTGGTTGAAAAACGCCACTCTGTCATTCTCATCTACAAAAGTTACATCAAAAGGCAGATGGCTAAAAAAGAGGTTTAGTTGCTCTTGTGAGAGAGAACCTTCTTGGAGAAATATTGAACTTAGTGATGATGCCATATCTGGTTTTTTACTCTCATTTGTTGGCCATAGTGGAGGGTTTTGAATGAAGACATAACCTATCTCTTTCTCTTCTTTGCTCATTTTTTTCCACTCATCATGAGAGAACAGTTTTACAGATGTAGGAAGCAGCATCTTCTCTTCTCTGGTTGTCATGTCGAAAATATCTTGTATAACGTCACGCATAAGAGTCTGCATCTCTTCATTTAGCTCATTTTTCTCAAATGCTTTTATAACCATTTTTAAGTTTGCTCTTATCTCATCTTGAAACTTCCACATTCCCGTACTTGGATAAGTAAAGTTGTGTTTTTCTAAGTATGGAAAGAGTTGATCCTCTTTTCTTAAGTAGTGCGTATGGATTTTAGAGAGTTCATACAAAAGATTGAGCGTTGTATCATAACTTGCTATCTCCTCTACGCAAAAGGTATCTGTTATCTTCTCGCAAAGTTTTCTTATGTGGATATTTTCTTGCAGGTAGTTCGTTACAGGGTGTCCTTTTGGCTGTAAAAGAGGGTCTGATTTTACTCTGTTTTTAATCACATCCAAAAAAAACTCTCTCCTTGGAATACTTCGCTCTCTAGGGCCATCTTCATCAAAAACTCTCTGATTTGCTTTAAAAAAATGCTCGATATTTATATCCCCCATCTCCTCAAGCCATGCTTGTCTTTGACTTTGATTCATCTCATCAAAAGATCTGTGAAACTTCACAATCTTCTCTATTTTTTCTTCACTTTTTGTTAAAAACTCACTCATTTTTATATCTCCTTTATCTGTTTAAATTAAATGAAACAGGCAATATTATAGATATTACCTCTTTTGGCGGAGCATCGAAAGGCGAAACATCTTGGATGGTTTGCATCGCTTGTCTGTCTAAGCTCTCATGTCCGCTTGACTTTTTTATCCCAATGGATGAGACATTTACGCTCCCATCACTTGATATCTCAAAGCGAACAACACTCTCTCCCTCGATTTTAAGCCTTCTTGCAAGAGGCGGATATCTTAGGTTTTCTTGGATTTTCGCTCTTATTTTAAAGAGGTATTGCTCTATCTCATTAGCCTCTTTTATGGATGAAGCCTTTTGTGCCTCTTGGCTCTTTTGAGTGCTTTTTATAGGCGATGTTGGCTCAATATCTGCATTATTTTTTGTATCTTCTTTTGCCTCCATATTTTTTACTTCATTTTGAGCGACTAGCAAAGGTTCTTTAAGAGGAGTGGGACTTTGCTCTACTATAGGTTTTGGTTTTGCTACTGGCTCTGCTTTTACCACTGGTTCTGGTTTTAACTTTTGAACTGGTTTTGGCTCTTGTACTGGTTTTGGCACAGGCTTTGGTAGCGGCTCTGGTTTTTGCTCTGCCACTGCAACTTGGAGCTCTTTTTTCTCTTTTTTGAGACTCTCAATAGATGCTATCTCCACCACTCTTTGTGAGGGAGTGATATTTGGCTCTATCTCATTTAGAGTGTAAAATATCGAAGCATGCAAGAGAGTGGTAGATGCTACTGATATCATGGCTCTAGTGTAAAAATTGCTTATCATAACTACTCCTGCGTCTGGATAGAAAACTTTGAGATGCTGTTTTGTTTGCAGACATCCATGGCTTTTACAACATACTCAAACGATGTCTTTGCGTCACTGCGAAGAATAACGCCATCCCTTGAAGCTCTATCATGGTTTTTTATGAGTTCATCACTAAGGGCTTGCGTCTCTACAAGATTCTCCTCAAAGTAAAACTTTCCATCTTTGTCTATGGTTATGATTATCGGTTTTGTCGGCTCAACTGCTTGCTCATTTTGCGTAGCTTTTGGCAGAGAGATAGCTATCTTGCCCTCTGCAACAAAAGTTGCCGTTGCCATGAAAATAACCAAGATGACAAGAACAATATCCACAAAGGGAGTCATGTTTATCTCCGATATTTCGTTGTCTTCATAGACATTGTCTGTCTTCATGACGCTTTTGCCTCCATGTTTAGAAGTATCATCTTTATTTTTCTTACAAAGTAGTTGTAGGCTATGACGCTTGGAATTGCTACAAAAAGTCCAGTTGCAGTTGCAACAAGAGCTTCTGAGATGCCACCCATAACTGCATTGATACCAAATTCACTTCCCCTTGAGAGCGTGTGAAAAGCGTTGATGATTCCAAGAACTGTTCCAAAAAGCCCAATAAAAGGAGCGTTATTGCCAAATGTTGCAAGCACTCCCAATCTTTTTTCAAGTAAAATTCTCACCTCTATCATAGAGAGTTCATGAACTCTTTTTTTAACATATCCAAATACAAGTGCTCTCTCCATAATCACACCAAAAGAGAGAACGCTCATAGAAAGCAGTACCCATAACACTGGATCAACCCCGATAATGGCAACCCCTAAAAGTTTCTCAACAAGCATTTCAACTCTCTTTTAGCTGAGGAAAAAAGAGCCTCTCAAACTCTTTTTTATCCTCTTCAAAGGATTTTGTTCTAAGCGATGGATAAAAAGAGTCTATAAGCCATCTGATGCCAAGAAGTCGCATAAAAGAGGGCGGTCTTGAGATGTAGTTGAATGGATGTGAGGGCACGAGAAAAAGCTTTGCATCTTTTATAGCTCTGAGGCTTTTAAATCTTTGATTTTTGCCAATCTCCTCTACAAAAACGCTCTCCATAGCAACAATCACATCAGGGTCGCTTAAAAGAATAGTCTCAAAAGCTATCTTCTCCATCCCATAATTTGAACTCATCTTGCAATCAAGCGCATTTTTTGCCCCCGCATACTTAAACGGCTCAAGATGAAAAGAGCCATCACACTCACTGTTAAGCCCATCTACGCCTTGTGCAAAGTAGTAACGAACCTCTTTTTGCTTTGTGAGCTTCTCTTGTAGCTGCTCCACGAGAGAGAGACTCTTTTTGGTGTATGCTATAAGCTCATCTGCCCTCGCATGCTCGCCTGTTAGTGTTGCAAATAGTTCAAACTGAGTGATTAGGTCATAGATGGATTCGTTGTTTACAAGCAAAACAGGGATGCCAAGTTTTTCAAGTTTTGCCAATATCTTCTCATATCCTCGCATCCTAGTCCACATGATGACGACATCTGGTTTTGTGCTGGCTAAAATCTCAAAATTTGGAGTGTTTCCTTGCCCCATAAAACCGCCCACAACAGGTTTATTGTATGCACTTCCCACATACTTTTTTTGCATTTTGTTAAATGGAGAGTTAAGTCCTGCAACTAAATCAGGGTTAAATGCCAAAAGAGACATACTAAGAGGCGGCGAAGCCGAATAAATCTTAGTTATAGTATCAGGAACTTCAACAACTCTTCCCTGATCATCTGTGATGCTTTTAGCATAAGCAGTTGTAAAAAAAAGTACAAAAACCGATAAAATTATTTTCATTTTTTCTCCTTTTTAAATAGTTTGTATGCAGAGAGTAAAAGTATGATGGCTAAGAGTAGTTCTATGATTTTGGCATCCGTTTTTCCAAAGAGTGTAGCGCCGATAAAAGCGCCAATAATCGAACCGATAGACATCCATATTAAAATATCTCTAAAGCTTAAAACTTCTAAAAGTCTGCCGTTTTTGTGGTACCTATAAAGACCTACTAATAGTGTAGGAAGTGAGATGGCTAGACTTAGTGTTCCTGCTGTTTTAATGTCTGTAGCATACAAAAGTACGATAGTAGGGATTAATAATTCTCCTCCTGCGACGCCTAAGAGTGAACTAACCATACCGATGCCAATACCGATAATAAAACCTAATACAATTTGAAGTATTAACGGGAGTATGAGGGCACTCTTTACCTCTATAAAAATATGGCTAAAAAGAACTAAACTTAAAAAAATTAAAAGATAAAAAATAAGTGTGTGAAGTGTTCGTTTATCTATTTTTGTTGCATATGA
>NZ_JALNZY010000105.1 GCF_023229105.1 Sulfurimonas sp. | reverse complement strand
GTCATAGGTTCAAATCCTATTTCCGCAACCAATTATTTAACTTTTCAATGTTGGGGTATCGCCAAGCGGTAAGGCCGCGGCTTTTGGTGCCGCTATTCGGGGGTTCGAATCCCTCTACCCCATCCACAAACCCCCTATTTATAGGCATGTCGCGGAATAGAGCAGTTCGGTAGCTCGTTGGGCTCATAACCCAAAGGTCACAGGTTCAAATCCTGTTTCCGCAACCAAATCATAAATTTTTCTTATTTTAATACACAACTTTAAGTTTTCTTAAATTCCTACCTATTTCCCACCAACTGTATGCCGTGGCTTTCGTCCTGAAATTTTTTAAGCTACCTACTCGAGTTTACCCTCAAGTGCATCAGATATGAGCCTTGATAGATTTCTAAGCTACTTACTCGGCAGTTTACTCCGTAAAGAACCTACCTGTGTAATCCCAACATTTTTAAGCTACCTACTCGGCAGTTTGTCAACAATATTCAAGATAGTATATGTTTGCTCTTTTGGAGTGCAAAATAGCTTTTAAATCTGTTAAATTTTCCAAATAAAATCCTAAATAGATACTAAGCTTGAGTATTAAAGCCTATAAATTATACTGCCATCTTTGTCAAGACAACATCAAGAATACGAGGCTACTTTATAAAGCTAGTAAATTATATAGAAACTGCTATGAGAAGTATATTAAAAAATTTAAAAAAACATTTTTTAGCGATTTTTTATCCTATTTTTATATCCTGTGTTAATACGTAAACGAAGTCCTAGATAGTAAGCGTATGTTATTGCTTTTTTAAGCAGATATGCACTATGCCCTTTTATTTTTATCACACCAAAAAGTTCTCCGCTTGCCCAGTTTCCGCCAAGAGCGATAAATACTCCAAGCACTTTGGCATCAAAGGGTTTTATGGCTTTTTTGTCTATCTTTTTACGAATAGATTCTGCTACATACTCTGCACTTCTCTCGGCAGTTTGCGCTGTGGGAGGCAATATATTTTGTTTTGCATCTCTAATTTCTACACAATCGCCTATAGCAAAAACATTCTCTTTAGTACCAATATTGAGCATCTCATCTGGTACAAACTGAAAAATTCTATTTTTTTGTACATCTACCGTCTCATTTAGTTCTGATGCTTTGATGCCGCCTGTAAAAATCATAAAGTGGTAACTCAGCGTATCGCCGTTTTTAAAGTAGATAGTTTTATTATCCATCTTTTGGATAAAAGCGTTTGTTAAAATATTAATTCCAAGAGATACTAGTCTTTTATGCGTACTCTTTACTAAAAAATCGCTCATTCCGGGCAAAATTGTCTCGCTTGCATCTATAAGATGGATTTTTATACCCTCCACCCTATTTCCCAATGTTTTTTTATAAACCAAGAGAACATTTGCCATCTCCGCAGCCACCTCGACACCGCTCAGCCCTGCTCCTCCGATAGCCAAATTTATCTCTTGTGCTACATCTTCATTTTGAAGTTTTTTATATATGAGATTCTCAAATTCCACCCTAAAGTTGTGCGCCCTATGTAAATTTTTTACACCGAAGCTATGCTCTCTAAGCCCCTCGATAAAGGAGAAAAAATTTGTTTTTGCCCCAGTTGCAATTATGAGGTAGTCATACTCTATTTTTCCATTACATACTTTTATGTTTTGGGATTCAAAGTCGATAGAAAGTGCAGTATCGTAAACAAAAGTAATTTTTTTCTCAAATCCACTGCACCAATCCTGTAAATCAATTACTACATCATGCAAGTCGAATCTGCCCGCTATATAGCCGTAAGCTTCTGTTTGGAGATAGTGGTAAGGGTGTTTGTCTATAAGTGTTACGTCTATATCTGCCTGTTGTGCTAAAGATTCGATTGCACGAAGTCCACCGTATCCTCCGCCTATTACAACTACTTTTTTTCTCAAATTTTGCCTTTTGCACCATAAAATGGCTAGAATTATACAAAAAAATCACTTAGGCAGAGAATGGAAATAGAGCAACTAGAAGATATACTTAAAAAAAACGCAATAGATATAACAGATGAAGTTAAAAGACTTTTTCATGGGCGTGGTGGACTTTATGAAGAGTATAAACACTTAAATATAGACTCAATCGATACTCTCTTACATGTAACGCTCTATTTTGAAGAAGCAGGTGAAAATGAACTCCTAGAGATGCTAAAAGAGTTTGTAAAAACCTCAAGACACACAACTCTACTAGTACAGCGAAGATACATAAAAGGAACTCCTAGCGAAGCAATAGTGGGAGAATTTAGAGATGATTTGTTTGTTATCGAAAACGGTATGAAACTCAAACTCAATCTTCTCTCAAATCAAAACAGCCTCTACTTTGCTGATATGAAAAATGGCAGAACCTTTGTAAGGGAAAATGCAAAAGATAAAAACATCCTAAACCTCTTCTCTTATACTTGCGCTTTTAGCGTTGCGGCAAAACTAGGCGGCGCACAAAGTGTGGTAAACATAGATATGAGCAAAAGCGCTCTCACGGTTGGACGCTCAAATCATCATATAAACGATATAGATACAAAAGGTGTCAGTTTTTTACCATACAACATACTAAAATCGTTCTCTGGCATCAAAAAAAAGGGACCTTACGATTTGATTATCATTGATCCGCCGACCTTTCAAAAAGGGAGTTTTGAGGCAACAAAAGATTACGAGAAGATTATCAAAAGATTGCCCTTTATTGCATCAGATAATTGCATACTCTTAGCATGTCTTAACTCGCCTGATTTAGACTCAACTTTTTTGATAGAGCTTATGCGAGAGTTTGCTCCCAATTTTAGATTTATAGAGCGTCTTGAAAATCCAAAAGAGTTCGCAAGTCAAGATGACGAGAGGAGTCTTAAAAATCTGGTTTTTAAAAGAGGAATCATCATAGCACAATAATTTTCACATAAACATTTGCCAATATACATAAAATAATTTATACTCTATTGTGGTAAAATAAGTAAGACATTAATGATTAGATTTGTATCTATTAAAAGATTTGGGGATTTTATAATAATGAATATTTTACTAATGCCACTACTCTTTACAACATCTATTTTTGGAATAACTTTTGGGAGTCCTCACGAAATAATTTTGGACTGCAGAGATTCTATTATAAAAAGTTGCATAGAGTGCCATAATTCTGAAAATATTACTTCAACATCTTGTTTAAGTTGCCACGATGGTGTTAGCGGTAGCTATATGAATTTTATAACTCCTGAAAATGAAAACAGTAGCTATTTACATATATCTCCATCACTTGAAAAAGGACATCCGGTAGAAGTTGAATATCTTGAGGGGGGGGTTCGTGGACTAAAAACTAAAAATAGTAAAATTTCTGAATGGAATTGTGCCTCTAAAATAGATGATCTTTTGATAAACGTAAAAATAACATGTGCAAGTTGTCATGATCCCCACAATAAAAGATGGCCAAAATACCTAAGACGTACAAACGCAGGTAGCGAGCTATGCTTTACCTGCCATAATAAGTAGTAAAAACTATTTGCATAAATCAGCCAAAAGAGCTGATTTTACCTCAAGAGACTTCTTCTCTCCTTTTAATTTTTTAACGATTTGCAGTCCAAAGCAGATAGCCGTTGCAGGTCCGCGTGATGTCATTACATTGCCATCTTCTACAACCATCTCTTTTTCGCTAAATCCATCCTCTCTTATCTGCTCCTCAATTGTCGGATAACATGTGTAGTTGTGTTTAAGCACGCCGGCTTGATGAAGCACAAGAGGTGCCGCACAGATAGCTCCTATATTTTTACCATCTTTATCCATCTCTTTTAAAATTCTCTGAATATTTACATCATCAAGCATAGCGACTGTTCCTCCCCAGCCTCCCGGTAACACTATCATATCAAGAGTTTTTACATCAACATCAGATATAGCCATATCAGCTAAAACTCTCACTTTATGCGCACCTTCAACCACACTTTTTTCATCTAAAGATGCAACCAAAACCTCTATATCTCCTCTTCTTAAAACATCTATAATGTTTATCGCTTCTATCTCTTCAAAACCGTTTGCCAAAGGCACTAAAACTTTACTCATATCTCTCTCCGCATCTATAATATTTCATTTTATTCTATACTTATAATGTTATAATCCGCTTAAACAAGGTAAGGTTGTCTTTTTGAGTCAAGTTTTTAAACTCTTTACCTTTTTTAAGTATAATCACTAAATTTTTAATAAAGTTAAAGAGGCAACCTCATGATAGATTATCAAACTATAAAACCTTGGCTATTTAAGCTCGAACCCGAAAGCGCTCACCATCTTGCAGAGTTTGCTCTTAGATTGCCAAATATCTGCCAGATACCTTTTAACCCTTTTTTAGAATCCCACTTTGTAACAAACGAAATCCTAAAACAAGAGTTATTCGGGCGCACATTTTTAAATCCAGTGGGTCTTGGTGCTGGTTTTGATAAAAATGCGACCATGATTCGCGGTATACAGCTTTTAGGGTTTGGTTTTACGGAGGTAGGCACAGTTACTCCAAAGCCACAGGAGGGAAATCCAAAGCCGAGAATGTTTAGACATGTTGGGGAGCAAACTATCCAAAATGCTATGGGCTTTAATAATGACGGACTTCTGAAGGTTCAAAAAAGATTAAAAACAAGATTTCCGTTTACAACTCCCATAGGTATAAATATAGGAAAAAATAAAGTCACGCCTGATGCTGAAGCTATAAATGACTACACGACTCTCATAAAGGCTCTGCATGAGCTGGGTGATTATTTGGTAATAAACATCTCTTCACCAAACACTCCCGGACTTAGAGATTTGCAAAACGAGGAGTTTATAACAAGGCTTTTTTCTGAAGCAAAAACTATAACAACAAAACCTATTCTGCTAAAAATAGCGCCTGACATGAGCAAAGAAGATGCCGTATCGCTAACAAAACTAGCAGTTGATTGCGGTGCCGATGGCATAATTGCTACAAACACCACCATTGATTACACACTTGTAAAAAGCCCAAAAGATATAGGCGGACTTAGCGGTGCGGCGCTCAAAGAGAAGAGTTTTGAGATATTTGAAGCAGTTGCAAAAGAACTTTTTGGCAAAACTACACTTATCTCAGTAGGCGGAATCGACTCCGCAAAAGAGGCATACAGACGCATAAAAGCCGGGGCTTCTCTTGTTCAAATCTATAGCGGACTTATCTTTGGCGGACCTGATTTGATAAAAGAGATAAACACACAACTTACAGAGCTAATACGTGCCGATGGATATACCAATATTACACAA
>NZ_JALNZY010000104.1 GCF_023229105.1 Sulfurimonas sp. | reverse complement strand
CGTCATTGTTCCACCATCAGTAATCGTGCCAGGAGTACCGCCTGCACCGATTTGAGCAATTGCTGCTTGGGCTGCTGTCATTGAGTAGTTCTGACCTGAAGTCAATTGAATTAAATTTGCATCAGTAAGTGTAAATGCAGTAATATCTACACCTGTAGCAACTATAGCTACAACTAAATCAGCTGTGCCTTTAGTAATATGCCCTGCTAAAGCATCTATTTGAGCAGGTGTCATAGTAGCAGTTATAGCCGTAACTGCACTATCATCCACGGTAATAGAAGTAAACTGGCTAATATCTTCTCCAGTTGTATCTATGGAACCAGTCATTGTAACTGAAGTTGAACCATCATTACTAGTAATCAATGCTTGAAGTTCTCCAAGCGTTGCAACGCTTGAAGGTGCAACAGGCGTCGTAAAGTTCAATGTAGTAGCATCAGCAATACCTGCATAAGCATTACCAGCAGCATCTACTATGGCAGTAGCATCAATTTTTATGTAATAACCTGTTACGTCAAGTAAATTATCTGTAGGATTAATCGTAACAGTGTTGGTGCCGAAAGTTATTTTAGCGTCACCTATAGCTATTTGTTCTATTTCTGTATTATCCGCTTGATACAATGTTACATTACCTGTCCCTGCTGATACATCTTCACTAAAAGTAAGAACAATATCATTACCAACAATCATATCAACAGCACCATCTGCTGGATTTGAGCTGGAAAGTGTCGGTGCTGTATTGTCAACTTCAAATGTAGCATTAGTAGGAGCTGCAGAAATCACATTTCCTGCTGCATCTTTTGCTGCACCTATAGTCACTGTTGCCACTGCTATGTCTCCTGCTGGTACATTTAAGCTATAGGTATAAACTGTAGTGTTTACTTTTGTCATGGCAGTTGCAGCCAAGGCGGGGCTATCAATAGCAATTGTAGCCCCTGTTGCATCCGCGATAGCTTCGCTAAATGTTGCCTTGATTATTAATGTATCTGCATCTTTTGTAGAGATTGTTGATGAATAACTTGTTCCTCCATCTGTAGAGTAAGTTAGTGTAGCTGTCGGTGCTGTTGTATCAGCAGGCGTAGAACCGCCACCTCCTGATGCCGGTGGAGATGTAGTTTCTCCAGAAACCACATCAGCATCTGCCTCAACAGCTGCCGGATTTGTTGCTATACTATCTGCAAGTGTTTCAGGGTCTGCTACAAACGAAGCATCTTGTGTTGCTGCTTTTATCGTTGCTGTTGCCGCAGTTAAAGTAGCAGCAATGTTTGTTACTGTTCCAGCTGTTACATCTGCTGCTAGGTTTTGCATAACAGTACTAAGATTTGCTAGAGTTGTCGTAAGAGTAGCTGCTGAGGCAGCATCAACTAAGATAGCTTTAACAGAATCAAGTGTTGCTGTTGCATTTGCAAGTCCTGCTGTGTCAGCCGCTGCCATAGTGATGATGCTCTTAACTATATCTGCCGTGCTTGTGTCTGATGTAACTGTTGCAACAACTTGTGTAGCAAAAGTCAAATCATTTATGCCAGCATCAGCCATTGCCACACCAACTTGGGCTTTGTTACTTAAAAGAGATGCATCACCTGCACTTCCGCTAGCTGCTTTTGCTCCATTAACTATGGCTTGAATAAACTGATCCATAGGAATGTTTCCGTTTGATAGCTCTGCATTCCAATAAGCTGCACCATCCGTATCGGGAGTGCGTCCTAGTACATTTGCATAGACTTGAGTTATTAGTGCATCGCTATCAATATTTTCACCATAAATATCAGTAAACTCTTGTTGCTCATTTGCCCAGTTTGATGTAATCTGACTAAAATTTAAGACACCATTATCTAATTCACTTTCCCAGTATGCTAACCCTGCCGCATCCGGCGCTCTGTTGAAGTAAGCCGTGTATAGTTCGGCTAGTAATAATCTGTTTTCTTGCATTTTCGTTATTTCCTTTAATGTTGGAGTTTAGAGTTATTTTACAAATAAAAGACAACTCTCTTAAAGAACTAGTTATATTACGCCACTTTTAAAAATAACTCGTCTTAACTATATGATATATATAAAGCTTATTAATAGATTAAATTATTTTATAATATAGTTTTTTGTTTAATGATTTTAAATATATCATTTGGTAAAATAAAAGGGTACTTATATAGATGCAGATAAGATAAAAAAGGTAAATCAGAAGCAAGGTTTCAACCTTGCCAAAGCAAGACGAGGTTGATTTCAGTTCCAAGCCACAAACGCCCAGATAGTAGGTTTTATATCATCTTGTTTATTCTTAACATATAGCTCATAATACTCTCTCGCTTTTTGCTGCTGAGCCTCATCTAAAGAGCCTAAACTCCAGATGAGAGATTTTACAAATTCATCGGCATTTGTGTATCTGACACTTCCATCTTTTGTAGTTATGTAGTCTATTTTTGGTAGATGTCCATCTTTGTATAGTAGCAAGGGAATATACCAAAAATCAGGATTTGTGATGATTTTTTTGCCTATATAGTCCAATATCTCTATATCTACAAAACTCCCGCCTGTTTTATATGTAAGATAACACGCTTTTAACGCCTGAGAAGACATTTTGGATAGTGCTTCATCTAAGTCATGTACTTCAACGCTTCTTGAGGCAACTGCGATATCAACTTTGGGCAAATGACTCCAATCATCATCCCAGCCTATAAGATGGGTCGTGATATTTGTGATGCCCTCTCTTTTTGCGTAAGCTTCAAGCTCCTCTAGCATCTTTGCTGAAAAATCTATCGCTATGACATGTTTTACTTTTTTTGCAAGTGGAATAGCTAAAGTTCCCGGACCACAACCGACATCTAGTACGGTGTCGTCCATTGATATATTCATGCGGGATATAAAATCTTCAACATACTCTGATTTTTGCATCCTCGGAGCCATCTCTTTTGATTTGTTATCCCAATCACTGCTACCTTTACCTTTAAAAACGGTACTGCTTTTATGCTTTTTATACATCGAAGCAAAATCTATAGGGTCTAGAAACATTTTTATCCTTTAAAATTTATAGTTCATTGAAGCAAAGTATTCACGACCTGTCATCGGATATGCCGTATTATATCTTACAAGTTCGTCTGTCAAGTTTTTTACGCCAATCTCTGCTGTAATAGCTTTTGTCGGCTCATAAATCGCTTTTAAATCAAATGTAGTAAAGCTAGGAGTTGTGACATAAGTGCCGTCAAGTTTTTCTTCATAAGCGCCATCACGATATTTTGCGTTTGCATAAATAAAAACGCCCGAACTTAACTCTTTTTGTGCGTAAGTAAAGAGTTGATGCTTTGGTACATCTACAATCTCTACACCGTTGTCATCCATGTTTTTTACACTTATATATGTGTAGTTCCCTCCAACTTCTAGTGTATCTGCTTTATAGTCTAGCTCTAGCTCAACGCCTCTGTGATCGAATGTTCCTACATTTTGGTTTTGATTGTATGCAGGATTTGGAACAAAAACTACACTTTGAATCGCATCTTCAACTCTTGTAAAAAACAGATTTACTCTCGATGTTAGCGCGTCATATTTTTTTAGATAACTAAGCTCATAGTTCGTAGCAGTCTCATTTTTAAGCTCTACATTTGGCACGTAAGAGTTAAATTTTCTTGAGTATCTATCTTTCATGGTTGGCATATATGTTTTTCTTGAGATGCTCCCTTTTACTTTTGAGCTCTCATCAAGTGAGTAGATTAGAGCAGCTTGAGGTGCAAAAGAGTCCTCTGCCTCAAGAGCTAACATATTTAGATAAGCGGTGTTTGTATCATAAATTTCATCTGCTTCTTTTCTGTCATAACTCACACCAGCTAGAAATTCAAGCTTTGATGTGATTGAGTAAACATCCTCCAAGCCAAGAGAGATGGTGTTGTCTTCATATCTCTCAACTAAAGATTCAACATCGGTTGTTTTGCTTTTATCATAACCACGATGCACATCCTTTTTGTAGTTTGCTGCAGCCTTTAGGAAGTTATCACCAAGTTCAACCCCATATTCTAAACGAGCACCGTAACTGTAGTCATCGTAACGGCTTTTAAAAGCCCAGTTTTTTGTTATAGCGTTAAAGGTAGCGTCATCGTAAGAGTAAATTGAATTTTTGCTTTTATCAAAGTATGCCAAGGCTTTTACATAACTTGAACTGAAGTTTTTTTGCCCTGTAATGGAGATAGTCTCTTTGTCCCACTGAGGCCAATCCCAATCTTTGTTTTTTGCAAAAGTCGTATCCGTTACAGGCGGTTGTTGTTTTACACCTTGTTGATTAACATAAGAGATAGCCATCTCACTACCATCATCTGCTACATATCCAGCTTTTAAGCTTACTTTTTTATCCTCTGCCTCAGAGCGAAGTCTGTCTCCTTCTGGTTGCGTTGGAGTTGCTTTGTACTCATCGCTTAGCCTAAAATGGTCTTGTTTTGAGTAACTCGCGCCAAGCTGCACATAAAAATTATCTTGTTTTGAACCAGCATTTAGGCTCTCTACATGTCTTGCCATTTTGCCATCTGAATCTAAGACAATCTTGCCTTTAACACTACCCTCAAACTCTTTTGTAGGCTTTCTTGAGACGATGTTTACTACACCTCCCATATTTGCTCCTCCATAAACTACAGAGGAGTACCCTTTTGATACATCAATAGAGCTAATGTCAGTTGTTAAAAATCGCCCATAATCAAAGTTTCCATCATAAGGAACATAAACAGGAATACCATCTATAAAAACTCCAATCCTTTTTGCATCAAACCCTCTTATGTGCAGTGTTGATTCAGCACGAGCACCCTGAGTATCTTGGCTTACACCGCTAATATTGTCCAGTGCTTCTGAGACAGTATCTGAACTGTTTTGTGAAATCACTTCAGATGAGATACTCTGCTCAAATAGATTTATATCTTTAATATTGTCAAACACACTCACCTGCCCAAGCGTAAAACTCTCCGCTAGGAGCATAGATGTCGCTATAGATATACCAATTACACTTTTTTTCATTTTTTCCCTTATTTTTTCAGGTTTATTTTTGGTTAAAAGTTTTTAAAACTTAAACTCATAAGATGTGCCTATTACTCTTCCTTGATCTTCAAATCCGAAGATGGTCATGTAGTTTTCATCAAGAAGGTTTCTGCTGTAGAGTGATAATTTGGCATCGTTTTGAAATAGTTTGTGGTTGTAGTCCAAAGAGATATTTATAGAGATAAAATCCCCTACATCATGATACTTTTTGTCAATCGTAAAAAAGTTAGACTCATAAGTGCTTAGAT
>NZ_JALNZY010000019.1 GCF_023229105.1 Sulfurimonas sp. | reverse complement strand
ATAATTACGAGGCTTATCACAAAGGGTAAAAGAGCATATTTGAGCATTTTAGGGGTTAAAAAATCTTTTATACTAGCAAGGAGTATCTTTTGTTCGTTCATTATAGATTCTCTTCTATTATATTAAACGCTTTTTTTATATCATCTTCACTGATTTTTCCAGATTTGTAAAATAACAGTTTTGAATCTTTAGAGAAGATAAGTATGTTTGAAGCATCATCTTTTAATCCCCACTCTTTTACGAGAACGCTCTTTTTATCTTTGACATATATGGTGTCGGGAAACTCCTTTTGTTTGCTCTTTAGAAGATTTTCTATAACAACATTTGGTTTCCACGTCGCTGCAAGATTAACGATAGCAATATTTCCATAGTTTGTTTTGTCATATTTTTTCTCGTTTAACTTTTTTGAAAAATGCTCGTTTGTATCTTTCTCATCAGGGTCTATGTAAAACATAACATATACCTTATCTTTAATTGTTGATGAGTCCCAAGCAGCGTCATTACCAGCAAGACCTCCGTTTTCTCCTTGAATAGTTACATTTTTTGGAATCTCTTTTATAGTAATCGCCCATACATTTATGGTAAATATAGCTAAAAAGAGCAATAATATTTTTGTTGTCATGTTTTACTCCAAAGTTTTTGGTTTAGTTTTAACTCTTCAACGACACCTATGGCTAGATGCAGAGTCTTTACATACTCCATAGCTATTTTATAATCTAAAAGTGAATGAAAGATAGACGGTTCAAAAAGATCTTTGTTGTAGCTAATAGCCATGTAGATATGTGTGCCGACAAAGGAGATGTGAACTTGCTGCTTTGATTTTTCTTTAAAAGTGAGGAGTTTTTTCATAAGAGAGTTTGACAAAATATACCTCGCTTCTACCTGATTTGTAGAGTAAACGACAAACTCTTTTTCAAATTCAGGGTCATCCATCTTAACTAGTTCCTCTCTAGCGGTATTAATTGACTGCATCCAGTGACCGATAATATCTCCAAAAATGTTTTGCGCACTATCTGGTAAAACTACTGTTTGAGCGTAAAAATGTTTGTTAAAGTCGGCAACGATAAAGAGTCCTTTGAAAATAGTGCTCCAGCTCTCTTGTCTTTTTGAATTTTTCTCTCTTTTTTGTGCGTGTAGATCTGAAAACTCTATATTAACCCCGTCAATACTCCCTTTTACATAATCGTTTCCGCTTATCTTATCTGGGGTTGAGAAAAGTTTTGAGTGCTCAAAAAGATACTCGCCTATATGAGAGTCCATAGAGTAAAGCAGAGTTTTATCAATAGCCTGTACAAGAGGCTTTATAACGCCTGTTTTAAACTCATAAGTATAGTCATGAAGTAAAAATTTATAGATTATCGTGCCGATAACGATATATGCAACTAAGATAAATTCATAGTAGTTTTTTAGAGTAAAGCCAACAAGAAGTAGTAGAGTCGTAAATATGATTCCTACTATGATTATTCTATGTTTAAGATGCTCTCTCTCTTGTTCAAGCTTTTGCAGAGTTGGAAATAGATTTTTATAGTAAAAATCACTAAGAGAGCTTACGCTTTTCATCTTTGATATCTTTAGCGAAAGAGCTCTTTGATATCTATATTTTTGCGTTGGCTACCTACAATAGTAAACACCTGTTTTCTTTTGTAGTTTATCAAAGAAGCCATAAAGTTTGTCGGAAGCATCTCTATCGCATTGTTGTAGTCTGTTACGGCTTGATTGTATGCTCGTCTTGCGGCTGAAATTTGCTCCTCTACTTCATGCAAAGTATGTTGAAGATGCATAACATTTTCATTTGCTTTTAACTCAGGGTAGTTCTCAACCGCCACCATGATAGAGCCTAAAGCAGAGCTTACTTTTGCATCAAGAGCAATCTTTTGCTCATCACTTAGGTTTGGTCTGTTTGCCTCTGCGCGAAGCTTTGTAACCTCCTCAAAAAGCGACTTCTCATGCTCCATATATTTGCTAACTGATGCTACAAGATTTGGGATGAGGTCGTAGCGTTTCTTAAGAGAGGTATCGACACTTGCAAAAATATTTTCAACTTGGTTTTTCTTTGCTACGAGCGAGTTGTACATTAAAATCAGGATAAGGGCAATGAGTATAAGAATTATAAGAGGTATTGACATGTAAAAATCCTTTTTTCGTTTAAAATGTAGTTTATCTAAAAAGAGTTGAGGTTTTGTTTTTGTTTATATAACGGTATTATATAATATGTTATAAAGATACAAAATTATTTTATATGGAAATAAAGATGTTTAAAAAGCTACTCTCAAACAGAAGATACTATGCAAAAGATGATATTAGGGAGGATGAGGAGCAGAAATATTACAGAAGCAGTTTTCATAAAGATTACGACAGAGTAATATTTTGCAACTCCTTTAGAAGACTCTCTAAAAAGACACAGGTTCATCCGCTCTCAAAAAACGACCACGTTCATAACAGACTTACACACAGCTTGGAAGTCGCAAGTGTAGGGCGAAGTCTCGGACTTAGAGCAGGGGAATTTTTAAGCGAAATATACCCCCAAATGAAGATAGACCCTTATGATGTGGCATATATTATCCAGACGGCATGTCTGGCGCATGATATAGGAAATCCGCCTTTTGGACATGCGGGGGAAGAGGTTATAAAGGAGTGGTTTGAGAGTAACAAAGAGAGAACTTTTTTAAAGGAGCTCTCATTGGATGAACGTGAAGATTTTATACATATTGATGGAAATGCTCAAAGCTTTAGAATTGTTAGCCAAATAGAGAACAACCTCTTTAGTGGAGGAATGAGGCTTACTTTTGCAACGCTTGGAGCTTTAGTAAAGTATCCTTACGCATCAAGCAGATGCGAGCATTTAAGCAAATCAAAGTTCAACTTTTTTCAAAGCGAAGCGGAGTTTTTTAAAACTTTGTTTTTAGAACTAGGACTTGTAAAGAAAGACGGTTCGTACAAAAGACATCCGCTTTCATACCTTATGGAAGCCGCCGATGATATCTGTTACGGGCTTTTGGATTTGCAAGATGCGGTTGAGTTAAAAATCATAACGCTAAAAGATACAAAAACTATCTTTACTCTTATCTGCTCAGAAAAAGAGGCCAGTGACATATATGAAGATGGGGGCTACTCCGATATTAAAAAGGTCTCAAGACTTGTTGCTATCTCCATTCATAACTTAGCCGTTCATACCATGAAAGTTTTTGAAGATAACTTTGATGCAATTATGAGTGAAAATCAGCCAAAAGATTTGATAGAACTTTTTACAAAAGAGGAGTATAAAAAAGCCATAAAAGAATCAAAGAGCCTTGCAAGCAGAAAAATATTTAACGAAAAAAGAAAGATAGAACTAGAACTTGGAGCTTACAATATTATAGAGACCCTGCTTGATAACCTCATTCACGCAACTTATGATTTTTACAAAAAAGAGAATGAAGAGAAACTCTCTTTTAGATACAAACGTGCCTTAGAACTTATGGGTGAAGACAGACCGCAAAAAGGAGAGAGCTTATACAATATGTACCAAAGAGTAATAGACTACATAGTTGGCATGACGGACAATCATGCAAAGTATGTTGCTAATCAGCTAAATGGGATGGGAATCTAAAATATTAATATAGAAAATATTTAATATTTAAAGAGTGCTAAAATCGACTGTTACTTCATCTATGCTGCTTTGTGGCAGAAACTCTTTTGCATAGCTGAGATAGAGTTTTGAGTCATAAAAAAACTTAACTAAATCTCTATCTAAATCACCATCTTTTGCCATAAAGCAGAGTATTTTCATAGCTGATGAGAGAGGATTCACTTTTTTATAAGGGCGATCACTTGCGGTTAAGGCTTCAAATATATCGGCAATGGCTAAAATCCGTGCTTCAAAGCTGATTTCATCGCCTTTGAGTCCTAGCGGATACCCTTTTCCATTTATCTTCTCATGATGGCTTCCAGATATTTGTGGGATATTTTTATATTTTTTAGGAAATGGTAGTTTATTTAGAATATCTACGCTTATTTGCGCATGTTCGTTAATGATGTCGCGTTCCCCAGTGGTGAGTGTCCCTTTTTGAACACTTAAGTGATGCGCTTCGTCTAAAGTTAAGAGTTCATAAGTGGTTCCATCAATTACCCATGGATTTTGCGCCATTTCAGTAATCGCTGCGATATCTTCGTCCTTTGTAAACTCTGCTCCCATGTTGCTTATTTCTATGATTTTAAGATTTACCTCTAGGAGCTCTTTTTTTTGCTCATACTCCTCTTTGGTTATCTTATGCTCTAAAAAAGCGATATAGAGTGATTTTTTGATAACCTCAAAACGGCTTTGTACAAGAGCTATGCGATCTGAAATAGCCTCAAGTTTTTTTGCTTTATCCAAAATTTGTTCAGGAGTTGCCAGTTTACCGATATCATGCATAAGAGCTGCAAAGTGAATTTCTCGCATCTCTTCATTGTTAAAAGACTTTTCCTTATAAATAGTTTTATCTGCATTTATCTCATTACAAAGTATTTGGCTTAGTCTAACCATTCTATTTATATGACCTTCTGTAAATGGAGACTTTTTACCAACTGCAAAAATAATACTTTTCAAAAACGCCTCAAGAAGGTCTTCAAGTCCCTGAATAAGCATAGTATTTGTTATGCTGACTGCCGCTTGTGAGGCAAGAGAGAGGGTTATGGAGGCATCATCATCATTAAACGGGATACTCTCTTGAGTAATACCATCTTTTTTGTTGATAAGTTGCAAGACACCGATAACTTCATTTTCATGGTTTTTAAGTGGTATGACAAGCATAGATTTAGATCTATAGTTAGTTCCTGCATCAAACTTTTTTGTCCCCTCAAATGAGAAGCCTTTGGCTTCATACACATCCGGAATATTGACAATCCTATCCTCAAGGGCGCAAGTGGCAGCTACCATCTTTTTGTTTGGTGTTTTATCCTCAAGATAGAGTGGAAGCGGCGGCCAAGTTATGGGATCATTTGTGCCGCCCATTTTTATCCCCAAAGAGTCCGTTTGTACTACTTTAAATCTAAGTGTCTCGCCATCTACAAGATAGAGTGTTCCACCATCTGCTTGAGTTAAGTTTTTTGCCTCTGTTACTATCATATCAAGCAAAATATCAATATTTTCTTCTGCTGAGAGTGCGGTGCCGATTGCTGTAAGCTTCGTGATTGTATCATGCATAGAACTTCTTTTCTCTCTATGTAAAGAGCCGTCTTTTAGATTTATAAATTCATCTCCTATTAAAATATTTTCTTTATTTATACCCATTGCAAAAAGTTCTTCGACTATTTGTTTTGCATAAAAAGGTTTAAGATGGTTAACATAGATATGCAAATTTTTTCGCTCTAGTAGCAGAAGTTCCTCTTTTAAAAGTTTAGGTGTAAGATGTTTACTCTCTTGCGCGACTTTAGCAAAACGGCTAGGAAACGAGACATCAATGATAAGCGCTTTGATAGAGGGCGTTTTATTGATGATTTCCCAAAGTAGAGGATTTTTATATGTATCTGAAGAAAAAAGGAGAGCACTTTGCTCTTTTTTTATGATATATCCGCAACATGCAATTGAATGGTTGGAGAGGATTGGAGTTAGTGTAGTATCATTTTCTATCTCATAAGACTCTCCCTCTTGAATCTCTATATATTCAATTGCAGCTCCCTTGCTATTTAAAAGATGGATATTTGAAAAATCAGGCCAAATTTCTGAGTTAAAAAAATGTTTTTTAAGTGCATATATAGTTTGCGAAAGGCCATAAAGACGCAGTGGTTTTGTACGTTTTGCAAAAAAATTATCTATTAAAAAAGCACTATCTATAATATGATCCAAATGTGAGTGCGTAAAGAAAATACGATCTATGTGTAGAGCATCTTCGCCCAAAGCATGCATGATATTGCCCGCATCTATAAGCGTATGTTTGTTTACCTGGATACATGTCGTAAAAGTATTTGTAGATCTGCTTCCGTGGGAGCCTAACATTTTAATATAGTCCATTTTTTATCCTTTAGAGGTGTGTATAAATACACCGTTAAAATTTTTTGGAGGCATCGCTATATAGTGTTCACACCGCTCTATATATATGTTGTAAATAGCTTTGTTTGTTTTATTGTTCCAGCTCTCAATTTTTGTAAATATTGCAAGTGCTTTTGCAAACTCTGCTTCTTTGTAGAGTTCTATAGCCTTATGATAAAGTGCTAGTTCATGGATAAGTTGCTTCCTTGAGACATCAAAAAGATAATATTCCTGCTCCCTATCATAATCATGAATCTGCCAAATCTCAATAGGTTCGCTCTTGCCTTTAACAGTTACAAGGTCTAAAAAGCGGTAGATATACTTACCCTTTAGCCGCTCTTTTGTAAAGTTGGAGATATTGAGTTTTGAGTTGTAGTATTTGCAGAGTGACTCTAGTCGAGATCCGAGATTGACGGAATCGCCGATAACTGTGTAGTCGCTTCTTCCGCTTGAACCCATCTCTCCGACAATGACGGTACCGCTATTTAAACCTATACCTATATCAATAATGGGCACCCCATTTGCATCAGACATCTGGGCTACACTTGCAAATTCAGGATCATCTCTTAGTGTTTTGTTTAACTCTCTTAAGCTATGAAGTTGCTCTAGTGAAGCCTGAACTGCTTTGTCTGCATGATCTGTAACATTTGTAGGTGCATTCCAATATGCCATAATCGCATCACCTATAAACTTATCTACCGTACCTCCGGTTTTAATTACGATCTCAGTCATTGGATTCATGTAGATATTCATAAAGCGTATAAGTTTTTTAGGGTCTTTGAGTGCTTCAGAGATATTTGTAAAACCACGAACATCAGAGAAAAACACAGTAACCTCTCTCTCTTTTGCCTCTAAAACATTGTCCTCAGATGCAAGAATATCATCCATAACAGCAGGGCTCACTTTACTTGCAAACTTCCCCTTAATCCTCTCTTTTTGTTTGATTTCTAAAAAGTAGTTAATGGCTTGCCCGATTATAAAGATGGAGTTGATTGCAACAAGAGGCAAAATCGTGTTAAAAATAACACCATAACTAAACATGTAAAAGTAGTGAGCCCAAATTAGAATACTATTTAGAGTTACTAGTAAAAGAAATGAGCCAATAGCACTTGGCAGAAGAAGAATCAAAAAGATAAAAAATGCACCAACAACGATGGTTATGATATCTACACCAGAAGCCCAGATTGGTTTTGAGAGAAAAACACCGCTTAAGATATTTTCAAGCGCATTGGCATGGACTTCCACCCCCGGAAAAACAGAGTCAAAAGGGGTGCTTCTAAGATCCAAAAGCCCTGCAGCAGAAGTTCCTAAAAAGACTATTTTTCCCTCTATCTCCGCGGGCTTTACTCTTTTCTCATAAATATCTAGCGCTGAAATATAGCGATAGCTCCCCTGCGCACCTCTGAAGTTGACGTTTAAGCGACCGTAATAGTCTGTCGCAATATTCAACTCCCCCAAAGCGATATGACTCAAGCCATTATCATCATAAAAAAGCTCAATCTTTCTCTTATCTTGGATAATTCGTGCCATCTCAAGGGCAAGTGATGGGTAGATAACACCCTCATACTCCATAACTAATGGAACGCTTCTTACATTGCCGTCACTATCGGGAACTGTGTTAAAGTAACCGCTAGAGTATGCAGCCTCATTAATGGAGTCGATATTTAAGATGGGACGGTAAGGTTTTAACAAGTATGACTTCTCAGGTCTGTTTTTCTCTACTATAATGCCACTTGAGTGAGGGCTTTTATCTGCTGCAATCGTGTCATTTTGCATAGCAAAAACATATCCGATAATAGTAGGAGTTTTAGTAATAGTATGAGCTAAAATCTCGTCATAATCAACCACTCCCTCATGTGCGAGTCCTAGTTTTTGAAGCACTTTTTTAGGAGAGCTGTTGTCTGGTTCGGCAAATACAATATCAAGCCCGATAATGCCAGCTCCATAATCGGAGAGATTTTGTAAAAGAGTGGCAACTTTATCTCTACTCCATGGCCACTGCCCCAAAGAGTTAAGGCTTTTCTCGTCTATATCGACGATGATGATATTTTCATCCCCTTTGATTTCGCCCCTTGCTTTAAACATAAGATCTTTAATCTTGTTTTCAAAAGGCATAAAGAACTCTAGCGAGCGCATGGAGAGTGTTATCATAATGGTGCAAATAAGCACAACTAAAAAGAAGTGTGCTAAATTTTTGGACATTTTAAAAAGTTTAAGGTTTTACAAATCATCGCTATAACTTTGTTATATAATGATTGCACTTAAATCCGTTACAGTTGTACCGATAAGATTTACTACGATATCTTCACTTGCATTACCTTGAAATATATATGTACCTTGTTGTTCTGAATCTATGTAGTATTCAAATGCAACAGTATCTCCATCTGAAATTTGGCTAGAGAGATAAGAAACTGCGGCAGTAAAAGCATCTATAGAGTCAATGTTTACGGAAGTAGTGTCATCTGCAGCTTGGAATGTTACGATGCCGTTAGCTATGCTCATTTGCCCTATGGTAACTACACCGACGGTTTCATCTTCGACTAGACTTCCAGTGCCCGATGCAGCATCACTCGCAATAGTTGTTGAAGGCAAATCAAGTTTATCTTTGTCTAACTCAAAAAAGTAGATTTCATCAGGTGTCGCAGCCGCAGAGTCTCCGCTTTGTATAATGATGGTGTCTACTCCAGCGTTAACTGCTGCATCTCCAAGCCAAATCGTATCAGACCCAGTACCGCCTGTGATTGAGTTGGTGCCGCTTGTCCATATATTAAGAGTTTGATCCCCGACTGAACCTGTAACAACAACACTGCCTTCACCGTCGATAATAATATCCGTCAAATCAGCTGCGCTATCTATGATAGTTTGTCCTGAAGCAAGAGTAATTTTTGTTATATCATCAATATAAAACGTAGTAGCTGCCGTTACGCTACCTTTTGTAAATGTAACTATATTGCTATCTATGCTAAGTGAAATACTACCCGTAGCCGTTCCAGCAAATGTGATAACTTCATCTGTATTTGTTACCGTGAAAGTTTCAGTTGCCTGAACAAAATAGTTGCTAGCAGTAAGCGAGCCAACTGCACCTAGGTTTGTAGTGTCAATCATTTTTATAAAAAGGTCTTTGTTCTCATCAAGTGCAGCTATAGCATCATTAACATAGAGATAAGCCCCTGCATAAGTACCGCTAGTAACAACAGTAATTCCTGCTTCATTTACTTCAAGAGTTGAAAAACTTGCTGATTTCAATACATTGTCAATAAGATTTTGCTCAGAGGTAATGGACGCTCCTTCCACATCTCCAAAGCGTGTAAGTGAAGTCGGAATGGAAACAGAGGTGCCACTAGTTACGCTTTTGAGAGTGATTTTGTCTGTACCTACCTCAAAGTTTTTTATAGTGTCGTATCCGCTTATGAGAGAATCAGAGTTGGAGTCATTATCTCCTAAGCCGTAGTAGAGTGTGTCTGTGCCATCGCCTAATTCAATAGTATCTGCACCCGCACCACCTGTTATAGAGTTAGTTCCTTGCGTATTTATGATTATATCTTGATTGCCTTCATCTCCCAATACTACACTATCTCCCATTCCTTTTATGGTAGCATTTTGAGCTTGCGTGGCAGTTAATGTAAGAGTTGCACTCTCATCTACAACTATAGATGTATTAGAAGAAATTACAAGTCCTGCATCTAAAATAACTTCTCCGCTTGTAATGTTAATGATACTCCCAATTACTGGAGTGCCAAAAGTTGAAGTAGTTAAGAGAAGAGGTTCTGTTGAACCTCCGATAATATTTGCTGTTAAGATAGAAGTGCTAACTCCTGATAAATCTGCTTGAGGCATTCCCTCAAATGCGCTTATATTAACAATTCCAGCACCCGTGATAGTCATACCGTTTAATGTTGCAGCATCTACATTAAGTGTGATAAAATCGACTACGATACTTGTGACACCAGCCGAAGATATAGTTACAGCATCGCCTCTTGTAGGGGTAAATACATAATCAGTGCTAACTAGTGTCAAAGTAACATCGCCGTTAAACTTGCCTACTGTAAAATTTCCGTTCCCATCATTTGTTACACTAAAAGCCGGAGGCGTTGTGTTTTGACTCAACTTTTCGCCTATATAGTTATTTACTTTAGATTTAAAAAGTACATCTTTACTATTTGCCATCTTATTCTCCTTTTGTTTACTGTAGTATTTGCGTTGTGCTTACTTGGTACACACCCTCGGCGACTGGTACATACTGCTCTGTCATGATGCTAAAACTTCCTGCTGCTTCTTTGCCTTCTGCTCCGTAAAAAGTGCCATTTGCCATTGAGTGAGATGCAGGTGAGGCAAAAGTGCTTCCAGAAATAGGCATACCTGAAAATTGGGCTAAATCTCCAACTGTTAAAGTAGCTTTGTCCTGTCCAAAATCAACCATTAAAGTTGCCGTTCCTGTCTCTTTTGTTGCTATAGCGGTATCTGAGAATAGAAGTGCCTTGTATATTCCATTATACTCGGCAGAAGAGGTGCTAGTATGATAGCCTAGGATAACATTCTCAGGCGTCACACTCTCTCCACCAACCCACAGTCCTGTGTACTTAGCAGTAGATTCTACACCTGACTCTGTATAAGTAAACTCCGCATTCCACTCACCCCATGACATTAAGTCACTGCTTGAGAGATCATCGTTAGTTACGCTAAATGAGCTTGATGTTATGACTATGTCTAAAATATTCGTATTTGTGCTTGTGATACTTGCAAACTCACCGCTAAATGCTCCGCTTGAGAGAGTTCCCGTGAGTGAAGAAGCCGGAGTAAATGTCCATATACTCTCATCCCAATCGTTTATCTTAATATAGGTATCTGTCGTATCAAACACTGAAGTGCTAAGTGCTTTTAGATTTACTTCAGACGATACAGCAGGAAGATTATAGAAAAATTCTAAATAGCCCTCATTGTCATTTTTATATGCTGCCGTTTGACCACTTGTTGCAAAAACCACAGTTGGCTGCTGAGGTTGTGATGGTGTCGTCGGTGCAGGTTGTGACGGAGTTGTCGGTTCAGGCTCTGTCGGAGTTGTCGGTGCAGGTTGTGATGGAGTTGTCGGTTCAGGCTCTGTCGGTGTTGTCGGTTCAGGCTCTGTCGGTGTTGTCGGTTCAGGCTCTGTCGGTGTTGTCGGTTCAGGTTCTGTCGGTGTTGTCGGTTCAGGTTCTGTCGGTGTTGTCGGTTCAGGCTCTGTCGGTGTCGTGCTTTCTTCTATAACATCTATGGTAGTCGCTTGTGTATTTGTAGTTGTTTGAGATGATATGTCTGTTAGAGTTGTGTCAATATTTTCAACGCTAGTTGTTTCGATTTTTGTTATAACAAATGTGGATTCTTGAGAAGAGTCTGAAGCTGTGCTTTGTGTCTCTTGTGAAGAGTTCGGAGTTTTTTCTTGTGTCTCCTTTGAGGCGCTAAAGCTTTGACTTAGTGCATTATCAAGTTCTGCCGGGGTAAACTTCACAGGTTCGCTCTTAACGCCATCTTGTGAAACTGAAATATAAAAACCTTGTGTAACCGTGGACTCTTTTTCTAGCGAACTTACATTAATAGCTCCAAGAGTACAGTAGATACTGCTGCTCCCATCTTCATTTGCTATAACTGTAAAATTTGTTCCGCGAATACCTATCGTTGCCGTTTTTGTATTAACTTTGAAATTCTCAGGAGTCATCTTTCCTATTTTTCCGGTAATAGTTCGCATGGCACCGCTAAATAGCCCAAACTGGGCAGAGGGAGTTTTGCTCTCCTCATAAAGATACTCGTCAATAGAAAAACTGCTATTGTTACCAACGGTAATAATGGTTTCATCATCAAAAATAATCTGAACTTGGCTTTTATCTATTGTCTTTAAGGTATCTTTTTCTTCAAGTTTTGCTCCAAGTTTTGCTTCTATCTCTGCTCCATCACGGCTGATTAGCGCGCTTCCTTTAAGTGCCGTAATAGTTCCTACACTCTTTGCAAATGCAAGTGAACTAATAAGCATTAAGGTGATTAATATATTCTTTAATATTTTCATGATATTTATCCTAAAAAGTTTTTATGACACCCGCTGAGAGCGTCTGTTTTTCATAGCTAAATACATTTTGGTTGGAATCAACCCTATCATATCTAGCATTGAGCCTTAAGAGTAAATTCTCAAACATTTTAATACTAACTCCCACACTTATGCTTTTGGCAAGGTCATCTCTTTTTGAGTTAAAAAGTGTGCTGTAGTCATTATATTCTCTCTTTCTTGCCTGGGCATATAATTCTGCACCGTAAATGGGGGTAAACTGATTAGCATATGCTACATCAAGCTTATATTCATCGTAGTCTACATCCACTCTTGAGCCACGCTTTTTTCTCTCTTGCACTCCGGTAATATTTGCCTGAACATAAGAGCGTGGCGACAAGATACTTTGCAGTCCGTAAGATAGCTCATAGTGGTTTGCATTAAGGTCTTTTTGATTGTTTTGTTTAAAATCTTTTAATTGGTATCTAAAGTGCATTATGCTTCTTAGAGTTTTTGTGTGTTCATATTCAAATCTTGGCATAAGAGAGAGTGTTTGCAGATAACTCTTATCGCCCAGAGTCATAGCATCTGCTCCACCTGCCATTTCAACTGTGTATTTTGTGTATTTGTAAAGAAGGCTTGGCATGTAAGAAAAGTAGTTTATATCGTACCCCTCCTCTTCAAAATGTCTCTTAAGGTAGAAGAAGGCTCTGTTTTTAAGCGCAAAGCCGTTTGCTTCTCCTATGTCATAGATGTTAACAATACTCGCGGAAGTCTCAAGCGCTCCATCAGATTTTTCTCCTGCGGTTGCATACTCTGATATGCCTATGTTGTAAGTGTCATCTATGGGTGCAGAGTTTACATTTGAGTCGTATAGAGTGTTTAAACTGAGCGTGACATAAGTAAATGACTTTTTTTGCTCTTTTATCACTCTAGAGAGATATATCTCTACATTTTTACGAACATTCTGGGGGATAAGAGGATTGGAGAGAACTTCTTTAAAGGTAAGCTCCGCATTCTCATACATCTTTAGCATAAAAAAAGTTCTTGCTTTTTCAAGCTTGTTTCTAAGGTTGGCGGGTTCTAGCATCTCGACTCTTTCAAAAGCTGCAAGCGCCATATCATAGTTTCCAATTTCATACGCAGAGATACCAAACATAAAGTTCAAGTTTGCATCGGAAAGATTTACCATGTATAACTTTGAAAAAAGAGTGTATGAAGTTTTAAAATCTTTGGCTTTGTAAGCATTTGAAGCTTTAGTATAAATCTCTTTTTGTTCTAAGGCTAAAAGATGCAAAGGTACAACTAATACCATAGCAATAAATATTTTTTTCATATTTCCTCTTTATATAAAATATAAGTTTTATCCATTTATAATATTAGCTATTTAACGCTTAAATATCAAAATTTAATAGAAACAAAGCAAAAGATAACGATATTTTTGATATGTAAACATGAAAATGTGATAAAAATATTAGTTCTTTAATATAGTGAGTAAAACAGTTATTTTACAAGTTTAAAATTTAGCTATATCTTTTGCCGCCAAGTATCCGCTTGCCCAGGCAAAGGCAAAGTTGTAACCACCTCTACGTCCGACTACATCTAAGACTTCCCCGCAGAAGTAGAGGTTTTTCTGCTTTAGTGACTCAAAAGTTTTTGGGTTTATCTCTGTTGTATCTACTCCCCCACCTGCGACTTCCCCGTGTCTAAAACCATGTGTGTCGGTTACGTCAAAACGCCAGTTTAAGAGTTGATTTGCTATTTTTTTGGTGAGTTTTATGTTGATTTCATTATTACATGTAGAAGCTAAAATATCTAAATCTTCTAAAAGAGCTTGAGCGATTTTTAGCGGAACAAGCCCGCTTAAGATATCTAAAATAGTAAATTGAGGCATATTTTGAGCAAGAGAGCTTATGTGGAATGAGAGCTTTTGCGCATTAAAAGCGGGAAGCAGATTTATCGAGATGCTTACATGTGAATACTCCATCAAAGCAACACTCGCTCCTTGAGAGATGTCAAGTATCGCAAAACCAGAAGCACCATAGTCGCTAAAGAGGATATCTCCACTGCATGTAAGCTCTTTTTTGCTGTTTATAAAAAGTGTGACTTTACCATCAACTTTAGCTCCGCTCATCTTTTTTACGATTTTTGAATCAAGATGGAGTTGAACAAGAGAGGGATAGGTAGGGAATACATTGTGTCCAAAGAGCTTTGCAAACTCTAGTCCGTCACTGTTTCCACCTAGATGAGAAGCCGCTTGGGAGCCAGTTGCCACGACAACTGAGTCATATTCACTTAAGAATTTTTTAATATCAGTTATTTTTGTGTCCGTATGAAAATTTACACCTAGATTTTTAGCATAATTTATCAGCAAAGATGCAACGCTTTTTGCCTCATTACTTAGCGGATAAACACGCCCGTCATCTTTTACATCAAGCAAAAGCCCAATGCTATGGCAAAACTTCTCAAACTCCAAAAAGCCGAACTCTTTAAGTGCGAACTCAACAAAAGATGGGTTTTGAGAGAAATAGTCATTTGAGCTTAAATTTTTGTTTGTAATGTTACAACGCCCATTTCCAGAGACCAGAATCTTTTTAGCACATTTGGAATTTTGCTCAAAAATATCTATAAGTATATTTTCTTTGGCACAAAATATTGCACACAAAAGCCCAGATGCACCACCGCCGATAATCGCTACTTTTTTCATCTACAGTGTCACTATCTTTGCTCCAAAACCACCCATGTGTTGCGGAGCATCTTCAAATTTTTTGACTTTTGGATGAGCTTTTAAAAATTCCTTAACAGCATAAGAGAGTTTGCCGGTTCCGATGCCGTGATAGACTATTACTTCATCCCAACCGTTTATGAGTGCGTCTGAGATAAATTTGTCTAACACTTCGTTTGCTTCTTCGGCTCTCATGCCGTGAAGGTCGCATTTTAATCCTGCTCTTTTTTGGACTTGAAGATTTATGTCGGTTTTAGGTTTTTGCTTTATGAGTTGAGTATGTTTTAGTTGCGAAGTTTTTACTCTCACGCGCATCCCATCAACCTCTACAATCGCCTCATTTTTGTCTTTCATGGCGATGATTACGCCCTTTTTGCTGTGGTATTTTACATTATTACCCACTTTGAACTCTACATGTTGACTTACTTTCTCTTTTTTTTCTTGAGGAAGTTTTTTGTTTGCTTCATTCATTGCTCTGTGGATAGCTTGTGTGTCCCCTGCGCGAGCCGCCATCTTTGCTTCATCTATAGCAATTTTATAACTCTGTTTGAGTGCATTTTTTTCTCTTTGAAGCTCCTCAAAAATCTGAATTCTCTGCTCTTTTAAATCACGCTCTTTTGCTTCTAGCTCTTCTAGTTTTTCATCAACCTTTTTGTGCTTTTGCTTAAGCTCACGCTCTAATTGCGAGCCTCTCTCTATAAGCAGGTTTAGCTTTTCGCTGTTGTCGCCGTAGAGAGTTTTTGCTTCATTTACGATTTTATTAGAGATGCCATATCTGCTTGCAGTCTCAAAAGCGTAACTCTTGCCGATGATTCCTTGCATAAACTCATAAGTAGGGACTCTGTTTTGCTCATCATAAATAGCCGCCATAAGCTCAACATCATCACGGTCTGCCATCAAAGCCGCAAGACGCTTGTGGTGGGTTGTGACTACAATTTTTTGTCCGCGCAAAATTAACTCATCAAGTATCACTTTAAATAGTGCGGCAGCCTCATCACTGTCCGTTCCTAGCTCTATCTCATCTACTCCGACAAGCGCATCTTTTTGTTCAAATATTTTTGAGAACTGCTGCATACGTCCTGCAAATGTAGATATATCATTTTTAACATTTTGTGGGTCGTCGATAATCGCTAAGATATGTTTAAAGTTTCCGATATATGACTTGTGCTCGTTTAGCTTCATAGGTATGATATATTTTGCCATAAAAGCCGCACTTAAAATCGACTTTAAAAGCATCGTTTTTCCGCCGGCATTAACACCCGTAATCATTAAAATATTTTTCGAAAAGTCCACATGTATGGGCTTTGCATGATGTAGAGCAGGGTGGATAAAACCATCTAAGATGATTTTTGAATCCTTTTTTGATTTTACAAGTTGAAGGTCTTTACTTTTTGCAAAAAGGACCCTTGCTTGGTAGTTGTCAAACTTTGTAAACTCTTTATCCACGAAGTTTATAAAAGGCAGAAGTTCGGCAAATTTTGAGGAGAACTCTTTTGCGTAGGTGTAAAAAATCGCCTCGCGCTCCTCGTTTATGTAGCGAATCTGCTCCTTAGTTTTTAAAATAGTATCTGGCGAGACATAAAAACCGCCACTGCTACTTCTGCCAATAAGTGCACCTTTTAGCACATGATTGAAGCCGCCGCGAACCAAAAGACACTCCTCATCATTTACTAGATGTACTTGAGAGTCAATAAGATAGGGAGAGATTTTCTGACTAGAAGTGAGCCTCTTTAGCGAGGAGCTTATATTTGCTTTATGCTCTTTTACTCTTGCACCTAAACCAAAAAGATTTTCATCAAGATTCTCATCAAATTTCCCATCATGCGTAAAATATTTCTCAACTTCAAAAAATCTCGGCTCTATGACAAATCTATCCATCCACTCGCCGATAATCCCTTGGAGATTTTTGTTTTTAAAGTAGCGAAAGTAGCGCACGACTTTAATGATTTCAAAAAGCTGCTCAAACTGCAAGATGCCATGTTTTTTAAGATGAAGTTTTATATTTGTAAAATCACCGACTTTTGGGGGAGCTTTGAACTCTATAGCATCTAGTGCTTTGATATAGCGGTAGTGAAGTTCTTGATCACCTTGCATATAAAGAGCATCATCGCGTGAGAAAAATTGCTTGAACAGACCAATATGGTCGTTTAAGTCTAGTTGATTGATGAGTGTATCAATCCTTTGATTGTTATCTACTCGCATTTAGATGCACTAATCATCTGCCCATGGTATGGAGTATTCTCTTTACCTATGAAAGTGTATGTACCGATGCTAAGAGTAAAATTTTCTTTGTTTACCTCTACGCCTTCGCAAATAATTGTGCTATTTTGGTTAAACTTTAAAACAGCACCAAGCATCGCTTGAGTTTTTTCATCGTTATATTTATTGAATGCAATTGCAAATAAAACTATAGATAAAACCACTCCGGTTACTATTGCTTTTTGAGAACGGGTAAGTTCGGTAAAGTAGTGCAGGGCTAAAAAGAAAAGTCCTACTACTACGAGTCCAGCTATATATGCCACTATGCGGTTCCTCTTATCTGGTATGTTAAATCGCCGGCACTAAAACCTATGATGAGACCTTTATCTAGAGTTTTTAGCACCTCTTTGTCTTTCATAATTGTGATAGTATTGTTAGCTCGTATGACACTGTCTGCCATAATTAGATTATATCTTTTAAATTTTTCTTTAAAATCAATCTCTCTACTTGCTTCACCTGCAGACCAAACAGGCAGGATTATAAGCTCTTCTGCGCCCTCAAAACACTTTATGAACTCCTCTAGATTATCTATAGTTCGAGAGTATTTATGCGGCTGCCAGATTGCCGTAATCTTGTCAAAGCCCTTTAAAAGTGCATACTCTTTGACCGACTCAAAAGTAGCTTTAATCTCTGTTGGGTGGTGACCGTAATCGTCTATAATTACACTCTCCTTTTGAGATCCGACAATATCAAATCGTTTTTTTATACCCTTAAAAGAGAGTATTTTCTCTCGTATAAGTTCAATATCCATAGACTCTTTTGCCGCTAAAATAGCCAAAGAAGCATCAAGGGCTATATGCTTTCCAAATCCCCAAATATCAAAACTACCAAAATCTTTAAGAGAAAATCTAGTATGCGGCTCATCATCAATTAAAACAAACTCTATGCTCGTTATATCTTGGCTTGGGTAGAGCCAGATTGCGTCAACTTCGCCCACAAGTTTACTTAAAAATGGATCCTCAGCATTTAAAACACGGCAAGCGGCAGAGTTTATAAAGGTTTTATAAGAGTTGTAAAATAGCTCATAGTTGTAGTCGTAGTATTCCATGTGCTCAGGTTCTGCATTGATGACGATTGCGCAGTGTGGATTTGAGTTGACAAAACTGCCGTCGCTCTCATCGGCTTCAAAGAGCATAATGTCGCTTTTTGGGTTATATCGTACATTTGAGCCAAATGCCTTTGACTCTGCGCCTATTATTGCCGAACCTTCCATGATAGCTGTTAAAATGGCAGTTGTAGTGCTTTTGCCATGTGCGCCTGCAACGGAATAGACCTTTGAAGTGTTTAATATGCGAAGAAGTGCTTCTCGGCGTGCAAGGACTTCAATGCCTTTGGCTTTTGCTTCAATAATTTCAGGATTATCAGGACGGATGATAGCAGAGTGAATAACTAAGTCTTGATTTGTGATAGCAGAGGCATCATGGGGAACACTGACAATTATGCCTAGTTTACGGAGTTTTTGTGTAATTAACGTATCGGCTATATCCGAACCGCTTATTTCATGCCCTTGATAGCGCATATATTGCGCCAAACCTGATATTCCGATTCCGCCGATTCCGATAAAGTGGATTTTCATAGAGTTACTCCGCATCTATTTTAGAATTATCTAGCAATTTTTGTGCCTCATTATTAAAACAGCTTATATAAAATGTTCCCGCTTCTTGCGTCGCATCAATATCTGCTATATTTGAGAGAAAATCATCAAAAGATAGCCCTTCTTTGGATGCAATCCAGTGAAATTTAAGAGCTAAGGAGAACTTTTTGTCGTTGCTAAGTCCGCTTAAAACCTCAAAAAGAGCACTAGCATCAGATATTTTTCCTGCGCTGTAATGCTCTATCGCATACTCATACAGAGCTCTTAGCGTTGCAAAGTCCTGAACCTCGTTCATATCCATTACTCTGTGGGCTTCAAGCGTATTGGTTAGTTTCTCTAGTGCCAAATCAAGTATATTTATATAAAAATCTTGAAGCATGTTCTCATCAAAAGTGTCTTGTGCACGTTGTTCAAGCATATATAAAGAGGCTATATCAGAGTTTTGCTGTGCTTGGAACACCTCTGCTTTTAGTTTTTCTACTTTACTCATGATAGACACTCCTTTATTCTCTTTAGTGCATTTTTTGTTTTTTGAGGATCTTCAACAAGTGCAATTCGTATAAAATCTTTGCCGGGATTTAGACCGTTCTCATCGTCTCTAGCCAAATACTCTCCTGGTAAAACCTTTACGTTGTATTGGAGGTAGAGCTTTTTTGTAAACTCAAGTGCATTTGAAACTCTTAGCCAAATGTAAAAGGTAGCATCTGGAATCTCAACGCCTAAAATCTCATGTGCCGCTTCAAAGTTTTGCTTGTAAATTGCTCTTGCCTCTTCTACATGTTTCTCATCACTCCAAGCAGCTGCCGCCGCACTTTGAAGCGGAAGAGGGGAGGCGCAACCGAGATAAGTTCTGTAGTTTAAATACTCTTTTAAAATCTCTACATCGCCGGCAATAAAACCTGAGCGAAGTCCCGGAGCAGAGGAGCGTTTTGAGATGGAGTTTACGACTAAAATATTTTTAAACTCCCTGTTTCCTACAAGCAGAGATGCTTCAAGAAGTGAGGGAATTGTATTGCCTGTATATATTTCGCTGTAGCACTCATCGTTTAAAAGTACAAAATTATATTTAAGTGCAAGCTTAACCCACTCGCTAAGCTCCTCAAGAGTGAGTGTGGATGCCGTCGGATTGTTTGGAAAGTTTAAAATCACAAGATGACATGCAGATAATTTCTCTTCATCAAGTTCAGGTTTAAAACCGTTTTGCTGCGTAAGGTTGAGATAGATTGTTTTTGCTCTTGATGCAATTGCCGCACCCTCATATATCTGATAAAAAGGATTACTAAAGGCTATTGTCGGCTCTTTTTTATTGAAAAGAAAAAATTGAGGAAAGTTAAAAAGTATCTCTCTTGTTCCAAAAGTAGGAATAATCTGCTCGTTGTTAAGCTCGACGCCGAATCTTTTTGCGACAAAGTCTATTTGAGCTTTTCTTAAACTCTCTTCCCCTGCTGTTTTAGGGTATTTTTTAAGAAGATCTGTATTTTGACAAAGGGCTTTTTGTATAAAAGCGGGAGTTTCAAATTGCGGTTCGCCTATGGTTAAAACAGAAGGTTCATACTCTTTATTTGGGGTAATGTCTTGAAGTAAATTGTTTAGTTTTTCAAATGGATATAGTTCAAATTTCATAATTTTTAGCACCTCTTATAATAGGTGCAATTATATCCAAAATCTATAAAAACACAGACTCCAATGTTATGCTTTTGGAAGAGTGAATTTTTGAGTTACCAATTCGCCCTCGGCATTAAAAAAAAGATAATACAGTAACTCTTTTTTAACACTCAATCCTGCTAGATATCTAAGCGCTATATTTGCTTGAAATGAGGCGATGTGCATAACTATCGGAGCGGTAATTCCTGCCGGGGTTTTAGATGTAATCTTAAAAGCATCTCTAAAAGATGACTCTTTAATAAAACAGACTTGCCCATGAAATGCTTCAACGCTTCCATATACCCAAGGTAGATTTTTGTTTTTGCAGTAGTCGTCAATCTCTGCTCGCGTAGGTAGATTGTCTGTCGCATCAATAATCAAATCAACATAGATATCTTTTTCACACCACTCTTGAAATCTGCACTCATGCGCAACGGCCTTGACAAAAGGGCATCTCTTCTCAACAAGTAGCGCATTAATAGCAGCTTTGTTTTTGCCCTCATCGCCAATTTTAAAGGCTATTTGTCTATGTATATTGTGCGTGGATACTTCATCAAAGTCAATAATGTGAATCTCGCCTATACCGCTTGAACCAAGCGCAAATGCCAAAGAACTTCCAAGCCCTCCTGCGCCGATTATTGCTATCTTTTTATCTTGTAAAGAGAGTTGCGTCTCCTCTCCCCAAAGTTGTACTTGACGGTGAAAATAGCTCATCATAAGCTGCTCCTTTTATGTATCATATCTTTAAAACCCCAAAATTTCCTAGCAGCAACAACTTCAGAGTGATGCATGTCAACAATCATCAACTCCTCTTTATTTCCCAGATGCTCAAGAAGCTCTCCGTTTGCAGAAGCAAGAAGCGAATCCCCGTAAAAATGCCAGGTTGACTCTTTGTCGCTATATTCGCCAATCCTATTGGCTCTTAAAATATAGCAGTTTTGTGTAAACGCACGGGAGAGTATAAGTGCTTTCCATCTTTGGTAAGAGTCAAAAGTTGAAACGCCTGGCAGCAAAATACAGTCAATATTTTTACAAGCTAATTCGTTAAATATCGCATCAAAATGAAGCTCAAAGCCGCTCATGACTGCAAATTTAAATCCGTCTATTTTAAATATCAAGGGAGTTTGTATCTCCTGAGGTTCGTTTGCGAAAAATTTCTCTTCATTCCAGTGCGGATAGTTTATAAGAAGCTGTTGTTGATAATAAGAGGTAGAGGAGGGAGCAAACTTTGCAATGGTTTTATAAATTTTACCCTTCTTAACGATAGCAAGAGGAGCGATAATGGTAAGATTATAGGTAGAAGCTAGCTCTCTTAAAACTTTTATCTGATGCTGTGAGTGCTCTTTTATCATGCCCGAGGATAAATTTTGAAGCTCTTTAAAAAACGGGTTTAGTATATATTCGCCCAAAAGTAAAACCTTTACCCCTTGTTTAGAAGCGATACGAATATAGTTGTAGAGTTTTGTTGAGCTTATTCCCTGTGCGCTAAGCTGAAGTACGGCGGCTCGCACTACTCTGCCTTTATCTCGGTAATTTTAATCTCTGCCTCTTCGAGTATTTTTTGTGCCTCTGCTAATTCACTCATCCCCTTCTCATACGCTTTTACGCTGTCTGAGAGAGTAATATCAGGGTTCATCAAAGTTTCTAAAATCTTCTTAGCATTTTGTAGTTTTAACTCAAAACCTTCGGTTTCTTTAGTAAAATCCTCTTTAGCCATTTAACGCCTCCTCTATATATTTTTCAAATTTCTCAACCTCTACCAAGAAGGAGTCATGCCCATAATTACTCTCTACATCAAGATAGTGATGATTTTTATATCCTATTTTACTCAAGGTATCGCTAATCTCTTTCATCTCATAGCTTCTAAAGAGCAGGTCATTACTAAAGCTGATTAGATGCAGCTGGGTGTTTACTTTTTGCAGAGCCTCGCCTAGGGAATCAAATCCGCGTGAGAGATCATAAATATTTATCGCTTTTGTAATGTATAGATAAGATAACGGGTCAAACCACTTTGTAAAATTATATCCGTTATATTCTAAAAATAGCTCCACTTGAAACTTTCCAAATAACTCGTAAAGTCCGTCCGTGCTTTTATACTCTCTGCCAAATTTGCTCTGCATCGACTCAGGCGAGAGAAAGCTGATATGTCCTGCCATTCTTCCCACAGCCATACCGGATAATCCGCTTTTTGTAACATCTTCTTGCTCATAGTATCCGCCCTTAAAATCAGGGTCTTTTAGTATTGCCTCTTGCGCTATTTTATTAAAGGCAATTGCCCATGGCTGCGTTGCGTGTGTTGATGCCAAAGATATGATTTTTGATGCAAAATCAGGGTAGTGAATGGCAAAGTGAAGAGCCTGCATCCCACCCATAGAGCCGCCGATAATCGCATGAACGCTATGAATGCCAAGTTTGTCAAAAAGAATTCTTTGAGCTTTGACCATATCTTTTATGGTAATAACCGGAAACTTGTAGCGGTATGGATTTTGATGCGGATGTTGCAAACTCATGGGACCTGTGGAGCCAAAACAGCTGCCAATAACATTTGTGCAAATTACAAAATATTTATCGGTATCAACTGCTTTTTTAGAGCCTATGAGATTGTCCCACCAGCCGGGTTTCTTGTCATTTTCATAAGT
Source organism: Sulfurimonas sp. (assembly GCF_023229105.1). GTDB lineage: Bacteria > Campylobacterota > Campylobacteria > Campylobacterales > Sulfurimonadaceae > Sulfurimonas. The sequence goes on along the minus strand of NZ_JALNZY010000019.1, from coordinate 8,008 downwards.
TCCCGCACAGTGATGAGAACCTGTAAGCGCATGGCAGATAACGACAACGTTGCTTTTGTCCTCGTTAAGAGTGCCGTATGTCTCATATGTGATGTCATAAGGCTCTAAAATACGCCCGCTCTCAAGATAAAGCGGGTTTGTAAAATGCTCAGTATAAGTTTTTAAGTTCAGTGACAAACTTACGCCTCAAGCGCTTGTTTCATATCCGCTATTAGGTCCGCTGCGCTCTCTAAGCCGCATGATATTCGGATAAGTCCTGAAGGAACACCGCATGCTGCTAGCTCTTGCTCATTTAACTGCTGATGAGTTGTTGAAGCGGGATGCGTGATGATTGATTTTGAATCCCCGATATTGACAACAATAGAGTAGAGTTTTGTTGCGTTGAGTATTTTTGCTGCTTCTTCAAAGGATGCAACCTCAAAACTTAAAAGTCCGCTACACGCTCCATCTTGAAAATATTTTTGAGCATTTGCGTAGTTAGAGTTGCTTTTTAATCCTGGGTAGTTCACTTTTTTTACTTTTGGATGTGACTCTAAAAATTCTGCAAGAGCAAGAGCATTTTTAGAGTGTTCACGCATGCGAAGTGAGAGTGTCTCCATACCTTGGATAAAGAGCCAAGAGTTAAATGGGGATAAAACGGCACCTAAATCTCTACAAAGAGATAGTCTTGCTCTAAGAGAGTATGGCGGTAGGTTAGCATCAACATAAACCAGACCATGATAAGATGCATCAGGCTTGTTAAAGTGTTCATAGCGAGGATTTGAGCGAAGTTTTTCAACTAACTCTTCTCTCTCAACCATGATTCCACCGATTGCAAGACCTTGTCCTGTCGTGTATTTTGAAGCGCTATGAACGGTTATATCAGCGCCATGCTCAAAGGGGCGGCAGAGTATAGGAGTTGCTACCGTATTGTCCACTACAGAAAGAATGCCGTGTTTGTTGGCTATTGCAGTAATTGCTTCAATATCTGCTACATCTATACTTGGATTTGTAAGGGACTCAAAGAAGATAATTTTTGTTTTCTCATCTATTAGTTTCTCAAGCGCAGCAGTGTCATGTACATCAAAGTATCTAGCTTCTATGCCAAATCTTTTAAGCGTGTGCGTATTGAGTGTTAAACTTCCGCCGTAGAGTTGTTTCGCGCAGACAATATTGTCTCCTGCTTCAGCAGCATTTGCAATAGCAAAAAAAATTGCACTCATTCCGCTAGAAGTGGCAATTGCAGCTGCTCCGCCCTCAAGAGAGGCAAATCTTTTTTCAAAAATATCAGTTGTTGGATTATTTAAGCGAGTGTAAATATAGCCGAGTTCTTTTAGTGAAAACAGGTTTGAAGCATGCTGGGCATCTTTAAACTCATAAGCTGTTGTCTGATAGATAGGAACAGCCATAGCTCCCTCAGACCCTTTTTCGTAACCAACATGAAGTGCTTTAGTCTGTATATCCATTTGTAAGTATCCCCTAGTTAAAAATAATTACTAGTATTTTATCTTAAATGGTTTAATATTAGTTTTAGAAGCGCAGAGTTTATCTTTTTAGGCTCTTTACCCACTCTTGCATGATTGTATTTAACTCCTCCTTTGGAGTTTCCATAAAATCTATGACAATTTTATCTTTAAACTCGCAAATACCAATGCTTCTAGGTCTGACTGCTAAGATTTTTGTAGCAGGAATTGCTTGTCCAAAGCAAAAAACAACATTTTGTGCATCAAGCAAACCATCCATAATAGGACCATTTAGCTTCTTTGTGTGTGAGTAGTGGTCAAAAACCGCAATAAACTCTGCAACAGGGTGGTTTTTAATTTTTTCTTTAAAATACTCTACCGCTTCTTTCGCACTTGAGATTGTAATCTCACTTTTTAGCAACTCTAAACTATAAACTGGATATTTTTCCATAAAAATACTTTTTTTCACTTTTTTATTCCTTGATACAAATTTCTTCTTTTTTAATATGTAACACTGTCTGATAGATTACTATCGATACGATAAGAGTTACGACTGCTATCATGACGTAAGATAGAAGTAACGAAAATATGGAGTTGTTTTGGCTATACATAAGCATTGCACTAATTGCCATGGCTGCTAGAGGGAACACAAAAGCCCACCAAGAGATAAAGAACTTTATTTTTATAAAATTTTTGTACATAAAAGCAACTAAAAGAGTAAAAAATAGAGCCAAATTAAATAACACAAGAGCGAAAGTATCTATTACGCCAAACATCTTAAAGTACGAGATAAAGCCTACTGCGGGGGGTGCTATCAATATAAAAAGGGTGGGCATAAATTTCACAACCATCTGATTATGAAATATAATTCTGTTAAGAATTACAGTAAATATAATTATCCAAAAAAACATTCCAACGCTAAAGAAGTAAAGAAGCAAGCTTAGGTTTGCAAAACCGACACCTGCAGCTGGAATCAAAACATTTCCGACTATCGGGATAAACCATGCAGGGTTAGAGTGCTCAATCTGCTGATTTTCATTAATCCAAAAAACGACAATACGCATGGTAAGATAAAAATGAAGCAGAGTCCCGGGATACCAAAAAATGGCACTTATAAGCGGATAATTTTCCTTGAAGATTATTGCTAGCATCAGCATAGATATAGAGATTGCTGCAAAAAAGTTTATCCGAACGGGATGAGAAAGCTCACTTATTACGGCTGTTTTGTATTTAAAAAATTTATATATGTATATCAATGAAACCAGAACGAAAATAGCAGTGGTAATATACATTAGTGCTTCTGCGATTATGTGAGGAAAACCGAGCCAAAGAGCTGCTTTTTGGTACGTAATAGTTAATCCGCTTAGTCCCATAACTACAGTGTACATCATAATAGGAAAAAATTTTAATCTATTTTTTTCTTCAATAACTTCCATCTAAAGCCTTTTATTATTAATTATAATTATAATTTATATAAATTTTACTATATTTTTCTATAAATGTCAATAAGATAATAAAAAATATTCAAGAATATAAGTATTACTTAAAAATATTCAAAATCAACCGATTTAGCTTTAAATAATTAAGAAAGGAGAAAGAGATATGAAGATAAATCAATCAGATGTTTCACTATTCTCCATATATCAAAAAAGCAGTAAAATTGAAGAGAGTGAGCAGTTACATATTTGGAACGATAAAGAGGATGCGCTAAAGCTCCTAAGAAGCGGTGATCGGCTTGAACTTTCTGATAAATTTAAAAATACTAATCAAAATATTGATAAAACAAATGTACAAGAGAGGGCTCCTGAAGCGCAAATGGATTCAAAGTTAATGTCCATTATACGTGCTCTTGAAGCTTTGATAGGTAGAAAGATTAATATATCTTTATATTCTCAAGAGAACTCTTCAAGTAAAGCAGGGATTGCAGGTTCTCAAGCCGCAGAAGCAAACGAACCCCAAAGAGAAGGCTGGGGAGTGGAGTATAGCTACAGCCGCAGCGAAGTTCATAGTGAGGAGCTTAAATTTTCTGCACAAGGAAGCGTGAGTACAAAAGAGGGTGCAAATATTGATTTTAAAGTGGCATTTAGTATGAACAGAAGCAGTGCTACACATGAGAGTATCTCTTTTAAAGCAGGGGACGCTTTGATTGACCCGCTTGTGCTTAATTTCGGCGGCGATATTATAACCATGAGTGATATAAAACACACATTTGACCTTAATCTTGATGGTAAGAATGATACCTTCTCTTTTGTAGGAAGCGGTAGCGGTTTTTTAGCTCTTGATAAAAATAGTAATGGCAAAATAGATGATGGAAGCGAACTTTTTGGACCTACTCTAGGAGATGGTTTTAAAGAACTTGCTGCTTATGATGAAGACAATAATATGTGGATAGATGAGAGCGATGCTATTTTTGAAAAATTGTTGATTTGGACAAAAGATGAAAACGGCAAGGAGGAGCTTTTTAGACTAAAAGATAAAAATGTAGGTGCACTCTATCTTAATTCTGTGCTCGGCAGTTTTGATCTTAAAGATACTCAAAACAATTTGGTTGCAAAAATTCGTGAGAGTTCAATATATTTGAAAGAAAACTATGAAGTAGGGGTGCTGCAAGAAGTGGATTTAAGAGTATAGATTATATGTTTTGCTCTTTGTCATCATAGATAACTGCTGTTCCTGCAAGAAGATCATGCAGACCTCTTTTATCTTCTCTAAAGGCAACCATAAAAAAACCGATTAAAAAAGTAAATGTAGATGCTAAGTAGCCTAGTGAGCGGGTAATAGCCTGTTTATTATCTATTTCGCCAAAAGTTATTGCATCAACTATTTTAACATGCATAAACTTTTTTCCCGGAGTTGCTCCTTGGAATTTTTTCCAAAAAAGTAATGTTACAAGCAGAACAAGGAGTTCAAAAAGAAGTTCCCATTTAAGAGATTTTGGCGGTTGGTTTGAGAGTGCCATTTGGGCATTTCCACTCATCGCATAGGTAATATTTTGTTGAAATTGTGAGAAGTCAAACCAGTTGCCATCACTTAAAAAATAGATGATTATTCCAACTGGCAGAGCTAAAAAAAGAGTATCAAAAAACGATGCAAAAAAACGAACCCAAAAACCCGCATATCTTACTTCACTCATGAACTCTCCTTTAGTGTTATATATGGTAATTAGGAGCCTCTTGTGTAATGATAACATCGTGAACATGGCTCTCTTTTAGCCCCGCGCTTGTTATCTCTACAAACTCTGCTTTATCCCAGAAAGCCTCAATGCTCTCGCTACCGCAATAACCCATAGATGAACGAAGTCCGCCCATCATCTGATGAACTATCCCGGCAATCGGACCTCTAAATGGAACGCGTCCCTCAATGCCCTCAGGAACAAGCTTATCCGCTGCTGTTCCCTCTTGAAAATATCTATCAGTTGAACCTGTTTGCATAGCGCCGATACTTCCCATACCACGGTATGATTTATATTGACGACCTTGAAACATGATAGTGTCTCCCGGAGATTCTTCCGTTCCAGCTAAAAGTGAACCCGCCATGATGCAGCTAGCACCGACTGCTAAAGCTTTCGCAATATCGCCTGAATATTTAATACCGCCGTCTGCGATAACAGGAACACCATGTTTACGCGCTGCATCTGCACACTCTGCAATGGCGGAGATTTGAGGAACTCCCACGCCTGCAATTATGCGTGTCGTACAGATAGAGCCCGGTCCGATTCCAACTTTCACTCCATCAGCTCCAGCTTCAATAAGTGCTTCAACAGCTTCAGCAGTTGCAATGTTTCCGGCAATTACGTCAACTTCCATCATCTCTTTGATTTTTCTAACGGTATCTAAAATACCTCTTGAATGCCCATGAGCAGAGTCTAAAACTAAAACATCAACACCTGCATCAACTAAAGCTTTTGCACGATCAAGCTGCCCCACACCGATAGCGGCACCTACGATAAGTCTGCCAAAAGCATCTTTATTTGAGTTTGGATACTCTATGCGTTTTTTGATATCTTTGATAGTGACTAAACCTTTTAAAAATCCATCATCATCTATAATAGGAAGTTTTTCAATCTTATTTTGATGCATAATATCAGCCGCATCATCTAAAGAAATCCCTTTTTTCGCTGTTATAAGAGGCATTTTAGTCATAACTTCATCAGCACGTTTGCTCATATCTTTTTGAAATCTCATATCACGGTTTGTGAGGATTCCAAGAAGTTTGTTATGTGCATCAATAACAGGAACGCCAGAGATTTTAAACTCTTCCATAAGCGCGCTAGTTTCTGCTAAAGTAGCTTCAGGAAGAACATAAATAGGATCAATAATTACACCGCTTTCACTCTTTTTAACTTTTCTTACCTGCTTGCACTGCGTCTCGATATCCATGTTTTTATGGATAATCCCGATTCCGCCAAGCCTTGCCATAGCAATAGCTGCTCTATATTCTGTAACAGTGTCCATTGCAGCTGAAACCAAAGGAATTTCTAGTGAGATATTACGGGTTAATTTACTTTTAAGAGAGACCTCTTTAGGCAATACTTCTGAGTATTGAGGTACAAGTAGTACATCTTCAAACGTTAGGGCGCGTTTACGAATTTTCATGGGGTGATCCTTTTAAAGGGTAAGAATTATTTATGTTGCTATAAAATTCTATGAATTATAACTTTTTTGTTGTTAAAAAAAGGTAAAGTGACTTTTTAATTAACTTTTATTGCCAATTAAAATCTAAAATCAAACACTAAATAAAGCTCAAAAGACGAAGAATATTCTATTAAATATTTAGTAATTATTATTAATTAAGCATTAAGTGCTAACAGCATATAATATTTTTGATAGTTATTATCAACACTATTACAAAAAGGAGATAACAAGATGTCAAAAATTGGACTTTTTTATGCCAGTTCAACCGGCAATACAGAATCAGTAGCAAAAAAAATTAAAGAGATGATGAGAGGAGTTCAAATAGACCTTATAGATGTCAGTCATTGCAGTGCTGATGCTATGAATCAGTATGATTTTATAATCATTGGAGCTTCTACTTGGGGAGGCGGCGACTTACAAGATGATTGGGATAGCTACTTTGTCAATCTTGAAAAAACAGATTTCTCTACAAAGACAGTGGCTCTTTTTGGATTAGGTGATCAAGAGGAGTATAACGACAATTATTTAGATGCTATGGGAACTATATATGAACAAATAGTCAAAAATGGCGCTAAAGTTGTAGGTTCATGGCCAACAGACGGTTATGAGCATGATGAGTCAACTGCCATAAGAGATGGAGAGTTTGTTGGTTTAGCGCTTGATGAAGATAATCAAGAGGAACTTACAGATGGTCGTTTAACAAAATGGATAGCGCAGATTTCTCCATACTTTATAAAATAAGAGTATATTTTTTATCTGGAGTTTGGGTTTTTGACTTTAACTAGAGGCTTGCTTTTAAGCCTCTAATATAAGCTTAATTCATTTTTCCTATAGCGCAAGAGATAAAACTTTTGGCTTTTAGCCCACCTTTTGTCAAAACGCCCAAATCTTCATCCTCCATAGGATAACCGAGAGATCTCATTTTTTTGCGAAAATTTAGCTCGGTTTTTTCATCTTTTATATCTAGTGTTACAACTCTTGGTTCTTTGTTTAAATCAACATCAACTTCACCAAATTCATCTTTTAGTGACTCCCTGATGGTGTTTGCACATCCGCCGCATTTAATATTTAGTGCCTTAAAACTTTTTTTCATAATAACTCTCCTAGAGATGCTTTTTTAAAACCTATTAATTATTATACCCTATCTCTTTTTCTAAGCTAAGGGCACCGTCAAAAAGAGTTTGCTCCTCATAAGCATTTGCGATAAGTTGAAGACCTATAGGCATATTATCACGGCTTTTTGCAACAGGAATAGAGATAGCAGGAAGTCCGGCAAGATTTACGCTTATGGTGTAGAGATCACTTAGATACATCTCCATTGGAGTTGAGAGTTCTCCAAATTTATTTGCAGTTGTCGGTGCAACGGGGGAGAGGATTAAGTCCACCTCTTGAAATATTTTTGAGTATTGATCTTTTATAAGGTGTCTTGTTTTTTGCGCTTTTACATAGTAAGCTTCATAATATCCGCTTGAGAGTACAAAGTTGCCAAGTAAAATACGGCGTTTAACTTCATCTCCAAAACCTTGACTTCTTGTCTGAACAAAAGTATCGTTTAAATCTTTTCCGACAACCCTGTTTCCATAGCGGATTCCGTCATAGCGAGCTAAGTTTGTCGTAGCTTCTGCCGTCGCTGTAATATAGTAAGCAGAGATGTCAAATTTTGCGTCCATTAATTCACGCTCAACTATCTCATGACCCGCATTTTTAAGTGCAGCAATAGCTAAATCATACGCTTTTTTTACATCTTCATTTGCATTTTGGATATGTTTTGGCAAAACTGCAATTTTTAGTTTGCGATTTGAATTTAGCTTGTCACAGACTTTGTCGTTTTTATGTGCACTTGTGGAATCTTTTTCGTCATGTCCACTGATTATGTCATACAAAATAGCCGCATCTTCAACATTTTGCGTCATCGGCCCTATTTGATCAAGA
>NZ_JALNZY010000018.1 GCF_023229105.1 Sulfurimonas sp. | reverse complement strand
GAGAGACGCAAGAGTTTTTGGCGAGAATCAACAAAGAAGAGAGAGCAAAGCTCAACTACACAGTTGTCTCAGAAGCGGGAGCATCAGTTTACTCCGCTTCAAAGATAGCTTCGCAGGAGTACCCAAATCTTGATGTAACCATAAGAGGCGCTATCTCTATCGCTCAAAGACTCCAAGACCCGATGGCGGCACTTGTAAAAATTGACCCAAAATCTTTAGGCATAGGGCAGTATCAGCATGATGTTGACCAAAAACTTTTGGAAAAAAAGCTAACAGATGTAACTGTTGATTTGGTTAACCGAGTAGGAGTGGATATAAACTCAGCCTCACTTTCACTTTTATCTTATGTAGCAGGAATAGGCTCAAAAATCGCCCAAAATATCATAGCTTTTAGAGAAGAGAATGGAACTTTTAAAACAAAAGAGCAGCTTTTAAAAGTAAAAGGCTTAGGCAAAAAAGCTTATGAGCAGGCAGCAGGATTTATCCGCATAAAAGATGCAAAAAATCCCTTTGATAACAGCGGTATCCATCCTGAGAGTTATGAAGTTGCAAAGAAACTAATCGGTTTGGATTTGACAACGATAGATATAGAAGCTAAAGCAAAAGAACTTCGTGTTGGAATAGAGACACTCAAAGACATCATAAAAGAGCTTCGTAAGCCCGGTTTTGATCCCAGAGAAGAGTTACCGCCCATACCGTTTAAAGATGGCATAACGGATATAAAGATGCTAAAAGTGGGAAGTTTTGTCTCGGGAGTTGTGCGAAATATTGCAGACTTTGGGGCATTTGTGGATATTGGGTTAAAAAATGACGGCATGATTCACATCTCAAAGATGAGTGCAAAAAGAGTCTCTCATCCGCTTGAAGTTCTATCTCTCAACCAATATCTGCCTCAAATAGAAGTTATCTCAATAGATGAAGAAAAAGGAAAAGTCGGACTATCTCTGGCGTAATACAAGATGACACCAACTCTATATTTTTTAAGATCCTCAGAGCAAAAAATCGCAACCGGCATACTGCACTTCGCCTATCGTCTTGATGAAGTCGCTAAAACTGTTAAAGATGTTTTAGAGCTAGAAACTTACAGTAAATTTTACGGTCTCTCAACAAAAGATTTGGGACTTTATGCTTTAAGTGGGCATAAAATTGCAGGTGCAGCATGGATAAGAGTGCTAAGCAAAGAGGATAATGCAAACGGTTATATAGATGAGAAAACGCCTGTTCTTACCATCGGGGTAAAACCTGAATTTAGAGCTAAAGGCATAGGTTCTGCTATGCTTGAGCAGCTATTTTTAGAAGCGGGGGCACTTTTTGAGCAGATGAGCGTAAGTGTACTAAAGAGTGAAAAAAGTATTGGTTTTTTTAAAAGGCATGGATTTAAAGAGGTTGAAAATTCTTTAGGCAAAAGTCCCGTTGATTCTGCCGAAGTAGTGACTATGGTAAAAGAGCTACCAAAGGAGAGAGTCGTGCGACCAAGTGACGGCTACGACCCTCAAAAATGGATGGATTAAAATCTAAAAACGAACCATTAACCCCGCATAAAAACCTGAGAAGTCAAGATCTAGTATCGCATCAATACTGCTTTCATCAATATCTAACTTCTGCATTCTATAACCAATCTCTAAAGCAGGCTCTATAACTGGAATAAAGCTTAAAGTATAATCAACTTTTGCCCTAATATCATAAACAGTAGAATCACCCGTTGTAATGTACTTTATATCTGCTTCTAGACCAATATCTGTTGATGGTATCTCAACTCTTGCTCTTGCATATAGAAGCGGAATAGCAAAAGTTACACTGTCGCTATAGCCTGCAAATGGCGCAGACGGAGCCGCCGTGTAAGATGCATCAATGATTTTAATATCTAAACCCAAATCAAGCGTTATCCAAGCTGTGTTATCAAGAATATTGTAGTAGGGAATAATGTCATACTGTTTCATATCATAAGAGAGAGTGGTAAAGTTTCCCGTGCCAATATTAAAATCTTTAAACTGCCCACTTGCCACACCACTGTCTTCAAGACTTACATACTCTAACCTAAGATTTGGCAATATAGGAACAGGATGCTTTATAAGCATCCAAACATAAGCCTCTGTACTATCTTTTTCGCTTGAAGTGTAACTGCCATCAGCTCCGCCATCAGTATAGGTTGCAGTGCCTTTTGGAGTTTGCATCCATGCACCCGCACCCATCTCAACTCGCGCAATATCAGCCATAGCGCTAGAAGCCAGAACTGCTGTGCATACAAGGGTGTATAAAACTTTTTTCATATATAAAATCCTTCTAAATAGATAGGATTATTGTATCAAAATTTTACTTGATTGGTATAGGGTAAAAACCCTATACTAAGAGAAGAAGAAGGAGGTTAATTGATTATTTAACTGCAGCGATTGCAGCGTCGTAGTTTGGCTCTTCAGTGATTTCAGGGACAATCTCTTTATAGGTTACGATACCCTTTGCATCAACCGCAAAAATAGCTCTACATGTAACGCCTGCAAGAACAGAACCGCCAAGTAAAACTCCATAAGCCTTTGCAAACTCTTTGTTTCTAAAGTCTGATGCAACAGTTAAATTGTCAATTCCCTCTGCAGCACAAAATCTTCCTGATGCAAACGGTAAATCCATAGAAACAACAGTAGTTTTAACACCATTTAATTTTGCAACTTTTGTATTAAAGTTACGAGTTTCAGCAGCACATACAGCAGTGTCTAATGATGGAACAACGATAATTAGCTGCTTTACACCTTGCGCGCCACCAACTACCACATCACCTAAACCATCAGAGTTTACAACCGTAACCTCAGGTGCTTTATCACCGACTTTTACTTCATTTCCTAATAATTCTACGTCTGTACCTTTGAATTTTGTAGTTGCCATTTTTTAATCCTTAATTTTATTTTAAACGATGTCAGAAGCAATTCCACCATCTACGCTAGCCACCAAGGCACTAAAGCTTGACACATTCGTGTCAATATGATTTATTACATTTTGTAGAAGAAGTATATTTGAAATGGGATAATTTAACTCTTAATTAAAAAAAAGCCCTCTTAACGCCAAGCATTTCTTAAGTTAAATGACACTTTTTGGACAAACTTCTAACTCCTCAAGCGAACTAAACAGACCTTTTTCATACATCTCAACTCCAACCCTTCCTATCATCGCAGCATTATCCGAACAGTATTGTAGTTCACTCAAAAGCAGCTTTGCTCCGTAAGGATTTAAAAGCTTCTCTATCTGCGAGCGAAGATAGAGATTTGCACTAGCACCGCCAACAATAGCAAAAGTTTTTGGCCGAACTGTTTTAAAATACTTTTTGAGTTTTTGAACAATATGCGCAACCGCAATATACTCAAAAGAAGCCGCTATGTCTTTGTACTCGCTCTCATTAGCTTTTTCAACAGCTAGTCTAACTGAGTTTTTTAGTCCAGAGTATGAAAAGGCAATAAGTGGTGACTGATGCAGAGGAATGGTAAAGTTGTGTCTTTTTCTATCTCCGTCATGTGCAAGCTTTTCTATAAGCGGTCCCCCCGGATAACCAAGTCCCATCATCTTTGCCGCTTTGTCAAAACTCTCTCCAAAGCTGTCATCCATACTTTTTGCAACCGTCTTTATCTCTTGAAGGTTTTTTACTTCCATAACCTGCGTATGCCCGCCTGATACCAAAAGAACAGTTAGCGGAAACTGTGTCTCTTTTTCTATAAACAAAGAATATATATGCCCGATAAGATGATTTACTCCGATTATGGGAATATTTAGAGCGATAGAGATGGCCTTTGCCATAACGACTCCCTCAATAAGAGTGACTGTAAGCCCCGGAGAAGAAGTAACCGCAACTGCTTTTAAATCTTTAAAATAGGGCTTGCACTCCTCTAAAATCTTTGGAAGCGCTTCTGCATGAAGCCTAGCTGCAAGCTCTGGAACAACCCCACCATAAACACTATGTTCCAACTCTTGAGATATTTTTTTATGAAAAACAAGTTTTTTTGTAGCAATCTCAGTTATTGCAATAGCACTGTCATCACATGAGCTTTCAATTGAGAGTATCAAGATCTATCCTTTTGGTAAAATATTTAAGCATAAATATTCAAAACCATAGTACAAAAATAAAATTTTCTATCCTATAGTTATATAAAGCTATCCTATGTATCTTCTAACTTCTCTATCTATTGCAAACACATCATCTACGCTTTTTGGCATTGTATCAAACTTCTCGTAGGCTTTTATGATATTTTTTGCTATATCCATAAAGCCTATCTCACGAGCTATAAACTTCTTTATTGCAGCTTCATTTGCGGCATTTATGACTGTTCCTCTTGCAGGATTTTTTAAAAGTTCATCTTTTATCTGCCAGATTGGGTATCTATCTGTTCTGATTTCACGAAATTCCAAAGAGCCGACTTTTAGTAAATCCACATGAGGGAGTATATTTTCATCCATTTTAGCGTTAAGTGCAAAAGCAATAGGTAGCTGCATGCTGGCATTTGCAAAGTGAGCTGTTGTTGAGCCATCTTTAAAGTCAATAAGTGCGTGGATAAGTGATTTTGTCTCAATGATTGCATCATATTTTCCCTCTCCAAAGAGCCATCTAGCTTCTAGGAGTTCAAATATCTTGTTAACCATAGTAGCGCTGTCTATGGTTATCTTTTGTCCCATAGACCAGTTTGGATGTTTTTGTGTGTCTGCAAGAGTAGCGTTGCGAAGTTTTTTTATATCCCAGTCACGAAAAGCACCGCCACTTGCCGTGATAATCATCCGCTCAAAAGGTCTCTCTTGCATCAAGTACCAAAGCCCAAAGTGTTCGCTGTCTATGGGCTGAATCTTTAAAGTGTCTATAAATGAGCCACATGCGACAAGAGACTCCTTGTTTGCAAGAGCCACTCTTTTGTTGCATGATAAAGCAGTGAGTGTAGGATGAAGCCCCAAAAAGCCAACGAGAGCATTTACAACCAACTCACTTGAAGAGTCTTCTATCACTTTTAAGATGGCATCTTGCCCATAAAAAACGCTACTGTGATTTACTTTTGAGACATCTGCTTTATCCGCAATGACCACAACTTTTGGATTATGCTCTTTTATCTGCTTGTTTAAGAGTTCTATATTGTTGCCTGCGACAAGAGCTTCAACTACTATTGAAAACTTTTTTGCAACCTCTAATGTATTTACGCCGATAGAACCGGTAGAACCTAGAAGTATCAAATAAAAACCTTTTTTTCAAAAATATTTTCTCTATGATAATCAAGATAATCTAATCTCTTATTGTTTATAAAATTATTGTCTAAAGTATAACTACTTAAATAATCTTTGACATCTTCACTAAGTTGATTTGAATATATTATGTTTCCATTATCCTGAAATGAGATATACCCCTGATCAAATAAAATATCCATATTTCTACTTAATAACAACCCATTGTTTGGGTCATAAGCTTCTTTATCATCTGATTGAATAAATGGTTTAATATGACTTGCAACCAATGAAGGATAAGATAATTTTTCAACCATACATTTTGTTTGATGTAATTTCTCATATACTTCTTCTTTTAATTGATTTTTATAAATCCTGTGTAAATAATTATCTCGTTTAGATATTTTGTTAGTTGACTTTTCTTTTAGTATAATATGTGCATCTTCTTCAAAATACAACACTCCATCAATAAAAATCAAATCATCTAAATATCCTAGTATAGATTTAAAATGATTAACCTGATTATATTTTCTTAAATAAAATTCTATTTCATCCGCATTTTCTTTTGCTTTATTAAGTTCATTTTCAGTTAAATACCCTTTTGGAAAATCATTAATATTTTGTGTCATTAAAGCAACAATATCTTTTTTTGTAAGACTGCCAAGTTCTTCTAAAGTTTTTAGTAAAAAATTTATTTCTCTTTTCTGAGAACTAACTGTAATATCTCTATCAAAACTTGAATTTTCATAAACAATTCTAGAAAAAATTGTCTTCTTCTGTTGTTTTAACTTTGAAGTTAAAAATAATTTTGCCAATGGATGATATGTTTTTAATTGATAATTTATAAAACCTAATTTGACAAACTGGTTGATACTTTTTCTTAATGATGTATCTTTTAAGCCATTAACTTGACTTACCTCGTTTTGCAGATTATTGTATAAAGATGGTGTATATTTTGATGTATCATTATTATCTATAAAGTTTACTATTACTTCTAAAACTGAATTGAAATTTTTCCCATAAATAGCAGTATATGCTAATGTAACACTCCAATATTTTTCATATTTTTGTTCAGCCATTATTTTTCCTCAAATTTATTATTTCTAATGATAAACAAATACTCAGTATTTTTACTCTTTTTATCTTTGCCTGTTACTCTATAATCATGCGGTTTTTCTATAACTTGAATATCATTGGAATATCTACTGATTATACTGATTAATTCATCTTTTGAAGGGTATGAATTATTGTTGTAACTCAAAAGCCAATATTTAAAGTTTGAAAGATTTGAAAATAACTTGTCAAAAAGTTCTAATGAAGATTTTTTATCTATAAAGTTATTTTCAAAGGGCTTTAATTTTTTAGAATGAATATACTCATCAATTAAACCGTAAAATCCAAAATAATTATTCATAGTTCCGGTATATGGCGGGTCTAAATATATTACATCTGCACTAACTTTGTTTAACAAATCAAATGCATCATCATTATATACTTCATTTGATTGTTGATTATCAAAAATAGCTTTATTATAATCTTGAAGGTTTTTTATAATATGACTTTTAAATGACTCATTATGATACGCTCTTTTTCTTTTATATTTCGCATAACTATACTCTTCATCTCTAAGCTGTTTGATTTTTTCCCAATTTAGATTAAACCTTGAATAAGGCATTTTTCTTACCATCGCTCTACGGATTAAAGTGTACGCGATTGATTTTTTATATTCAGAAGATAATTTATCTATATTTTTTCTATATAAATCCAATTCCATGCACTCTTGTGGAAAAAAGAAAACCTCAGAATAATTTTTATACATAAATCCTTTTATTGTATTACCACTAAAAAGTATGTTTAAATCATCTTCATTTAATATCTCTTGATTATTTTCAATTAATGACTTAGCTAGATAATAATTGATTTTTAATATATCATTACTAACAACTTTCAGACCTCTTTTTTTCGCTTCGTAACCAATAGAAGAACCTCCACTAAAAGCATCAAAAACTGATTGTATGTCTTTTGGAAAATAATCACATATCCAATTAGCTAGCTTCTCTTTATTCCCAATATAATTTACTTTTGGGTATTTATTATCAAAAATCATTTAATTGCTACTATTTTCTATCATATTTTTTAAGTGTTTTGCAATTGCTTCTGCCATTAATGGTGGAACAGCATTGCCCACCTGTTGTTGTTGCGCAATGCTACTACTTTTAAATTCAAAACTATCTGGAAATGTTTGAAGTCTTGCTAATTCTCGAACACTCAAAGCCCTGTTTTGGGAATAATGAAACACTTTTCGCATATCACCGGTAATAGTAATAGAAGGTTTCTCACTATTATATTTTATATATTTTCTTACATCTCCACTTTTAGGTCTCACATTCTGAGGTATATGTTCTCGCGTTCCACCATCTTTTACAAAACTCATTTTATGAAGCATTTGCGGTGTATGTTTCATCGCTTTATGATTTAAAAGTGTCGATTCTTCTCCTGAATTCAACTTTGGCAAATCTTCTATTGCATCTTTAACTGTTTTATAGTTTGTATGAGTTTTGATTGGAAAAGTAATATTATAATTAACTCTTGAACCTAAAAATATAACTCTCTTCCTAACTTGAGGAACACCATAATCAGCCGAATTTAAAATTTGACATTTTACTTCGTACCCAAGTTTATTAAAATCCTCTATTATCTCTTCTCTCGTTTTATTTTTATTGTGTGTATATAATCTAGCAACATTTTCCATAACAAAGTATTTTGGCTGAACTACCCCTACTACTCTTACAAATTCTTTGAATAATCTATTTCGAGGGTCATCTATAAATTTTCTTCCTATACTACCTGCAATACTGAAACCTTGACATGGTGGTCCACCTATAATCACATCAACTTCTTGACTACTAGTTAATTCAAGTATCATTTCATTTTCAAGCTGTGTTATATCTTTTTGAATTAATTTATGCTTAGGAAAGTTTGCTTGATATGTTTCACAAAAATCTTTTTGAATATCTATAGAAAAAATATTTTGAAATCCTGATTTATCAAAACCAAGTGAAAAACCACCTGCTCCACA
Source organism: Sulfurimonas sp. (assembly GCF_023229105.1). Taxonomy (GTDB): domain Bacteria; phylum Campylobacterota; class Campylobacteria; order Campylobacterales; family Sulfurimonadaceae; genus Sulfurimonas. The sequence goes on along the minus strand of NZ_JALNZY010000018.1, from coordinate 22,777 downwards.
AAATAAATCAATATAGGTTAACATTTCTATTATTTTCCCTCTAATAGCTTATTGGAATTAATTAAATTTGGAACTTTCATAACACTTCCTCATTTTTTATACCCAATATAGCTATTTTTATTTAACTACTTAAATTATATGACATTTTGTCATATAATCAACTAAACCAGCCCTCGAAGAAGAACAAGCATAACGATTGCGCCAAAGAGGTAGCCGTCTATTCTATCGAGCATTCCGCCGTGTCCGGGTAAAATATTTCCGCTATCTTTTACGCCTGCCGTTCTTTTTAGCGAACTCTCAAACAAATCACCAAAAATCGAGCCAACCGCAACCATAAAAGAGATTATAAATGAAATACCCAAATCAACTATGCCAAGACCTACAAACATACCGCCTATAGTTGCCACGACAACTCCACCTACTACGCCCTCCATTGTTTTATTCGGAGAGGTGGCGCTAAAAGGAGTTTTGCCGATACTTTTGCCTACTGCATAAGCCCCGACATCCGTCATGCCAACAACTACCAAAAGCCAGAAAAGAGAGATTACTCCATACTCTTGATACATGCTAAAGATAAAAAGCATTCCTGCAGTGGGGTAGATAAACACAAAAAAGTTTTTCCAAGTAAGCTCCCTATTAAAAGCAACCGCACTCGCATAAATAACGCCTGCTAAAACAAAAAGATCGTCGCTGTAAGGGTAGAAAGCCGCGATAAGCCACAAGCCTGCAGCGTAGTATATTAAATCGTTCTTTTTTATATCAAAAAGGCTCATTGCCTCTTTAAAGGCAAGAAGATAGACTACTCCAAGAAAGAGCCACATAAGAAAAAAATTGTCTATAATACCTATAATCAGCACTCCGGCAATAAGCGCCAAACCTGTAGTTGCCCTCTCTTTAGAAGCCGTAAATATACTCATAAAAAATCCTGTGAAAATATATAAAAAATATTATAACCTATCACACTTTAATATCAAGTATGTGCAGAGGAGTAGAGCTCTCTTCTTCTTTAGAGCTTTCCCGTTTCTTGTTTCTTGCAGTCTCTTGATCTGCCTCATTTTTTTCATGCTCACGGTCAGGGTCAATTTCATGAACCTCCTCCGCAGGACGAACTTCTAGAACTTCTTTCTCTTTCTCTTGCGCTGCAGCTTGAGCAACCATATTTTGAAACTCTATGCGATTGTTATGAGCGTTTTGCAAGGAGGTTGCAGACGCTGTTTGCTGATTTACATAAATTGCATTTCCGACTAAACCTACCGCCATCCTATCTCCCTTAATTTTACTTTGTAAAATGAAGGAATACCTTCATTTATTTGTCCGTAAAAAGAACGACTCCTTTTTATTTCGTTAGCCGCTGTGGCATTAACGAGTATCAACCTCTACTGTTTTGTACTTATTATACAGTACATTAGCACCATTTTGGATACTAACTTCTCTTCGTGGAGTATAATCGACCAAATAGCGCCCTTTATCAAACATTGTAAAATCCACACATAACCTTGCCGCACTCTCTATTACAGACACGGGGACATTTTGTTTGTCGGTTGTGATGATAACATGCGCGGAGGGGCGCTCTTTCATATGAAGCCAAATATCTTTTGCTCGCGCATTTTGGAGCAGTTCTACATTGCCTTTTTCATTTTTACCTAGACTTACCTTATAGCCCTCTACCCAAAAAACCTCGATAGAGTCGTTTGTTTTTACTTTTTTAGCCTGAACATTTTTTGGAAAAAGAAGCTGAATTTTTGCGACATCTTTTGCCTCTTCTACCGTATGGATAAAGAGCTTCATATGCTCTATTTTTGAAAGCAACGAATCTTTTTCTATATGCAGATGCGAAGCTCTCTGCTTTGCTTTTTTACTCCTAGCAAAGAGCGAATTTGCCATCATAGCAACTGATGAGAACTCCTTATGAAGCTCGATTTTTACCTTCTCTCCCTCATAATCATCCACCTCTATAGCTTTTTGATATGGCTTGATTTTATGCATGTTTGCCAAAATAAGATTTGCAAAATGGTTCTGTTTTGCTGCTTGGGCTTCAAGTTCATTTTCATCATCTAAACTCTCATAAAGCTTCTGTAGTTTTTTGAGTTTTTTGTTCAAAAGTGAGATTTTTTGCTTCTTTAGCGAGGAGAGTTTATCTTCCATCTCCTTTTTGTACTCCTCATACAAAAACTGCTCGACATCTTCAATGGGATACTCTTTTGCCTCAAAGGGAGCCTGCGGAACATCTAAGAGCTTCTGCCCGACTCTTACTTCACGAAATGATGAAAATATATCAACATGGCGAAGCGCCTCAAGCACTACTTCATTCTCATCAAGGATAATAATATTCGTATATTTTCCCGTAAACTCAACCTGTAAGTATGTAATCTCCTCTTTATATGCTGATGCTACCGAGGTTTTAAATCTTACTATTTTATCGCCGCCAAAAAGCTCTATATGCAGAATATTTGCACGATTAAACCGTTTTGCCAAAAGCACGTCAAACGGTGCATTATAAACTTTTGAGCGGGCATAAGAAGCACACTTAAATATTCTAGAGTTTGAGCGCTGCATCTCAAAGTAAAGTTCATCATCCCTGTCAAAAACGACTTTTATAATAGTGTCGCTTACTCTATAAATGGCAGAGATTTTTTTAAATTTTTGCAAATAAGCGGTAATTTGCTTTAAATGTGATAGTTTCATAACTATAAGTTTATCTAACTTTTTAGTTATAATTGTGAAAACTTAAAAAGGCTTAAACAGAATGATTCCTAAAGGGTTTGGTAAAAGATACTTCTCATTAGTTGCCATTCAAGCTTATATTTCACTACAAAAAATCTCTGCCGCAAGCGTCTCTATCTGCACACTTGATGGCAAACCTCTAAAAGTAAAAAACAACTCCCCTCCCTCTGCATAACTTTTCTCATCCTAATCAATAACAAAAATAATGGAAATTAACTATGCAAAAAAATATACTCTTATCCCTGCTTGCCTCAAGCATATTAGTTGCTCAAAACATTGAGCTAAAACCTCTAGCCATTACCTCAACTGCCATAAAAACGGACGAGCTTAGGTCTACTGATGCCGTAGAGATTTACACGGCAGAGGATATACAAAAGGCTCATGTTCAAAATGTTTATGAGTTTTTAAATCAGCAAACCTCAGTTGCAACTGTACCCTCTTACGGAAATCCTTTCTCTCAAAGGCTCGATATGAGAGGTTACGGGATAGGAAATGGGTATCAAAATATAGTCATCACGATAAATGGCAAAAAAATCAATAACATAGATATGGTTCCACCTCTATTGTCCGCTATCTCTCCTGCTTCAATAGAGCGTTTGGAGATTATAAAATCAAGCGGAATCGTAGTCGGCGGAGATGGAGCAAATGCCGGTGTCATAAACATCATCACCAAACGAAATAGCTCTAAGGAGATAACTCTTTACGGCGGAACAGATGGCATGGTCGATGGTTCCTTTTATCTGGGACACAATGATGAAAAACTCTCTATCTCGGCAAGCGGCGAGGCACAAAAAAGTGATGGCACTCGCACCATAAATAGCCAAGGAAGCAAGGATGAAAGTTCTCTAAAAACAGGTACGTTAAACATAGCATATATTCCCGTTAATGCGTTAGAGCTAAGAGCAGGCGCTTCCTTTACAAGAACAGATGTTATCTATGGAAGCTATTTGACGCTTGATGAGTATAACGATGATGCTGCGCAAGCGGGAGCTTCAAACTGGGGTGCGACTGAGCAAAAATTTGACACAGATGCCATAAGCGGAGGTTTGAGCTACTATTTGGGCAACAATCTCTCTTTAAATATTGACATTAACCGTGAGGAGAAGAAATCTAACTATATAACATACTCGTCAATTTCAGAGTATGTTTACAACTCTGCAAAAACCACTCTTGAGTATGAGAGTAAAAATATGATGCTAATTGCTGGGATTGAGGGTTTTGAGGGAGAGCGGACAGCTTACGGGGATGAGACAAACAAAGAGAATCTTGCAGGTTTTGTTATGGGTAATCAACAATTTAACAACCACTCTGTAAAAGCAGGCTACAGATATGAAAAAGTTTCATATGATTATAAAGGCTCAGTCGCATCACTAAAAGATGCGCACTCACTTTATGGCGCAGAGCTTGGCTATAACTATGCTCTTGATAAAGAAAAATCCTTTTTTATAAACTATGCTCATGCATATCAGGCTCCCGATATTGACAGGTTTTTCAACTATGGAGGAACATTTAACGGCTTTATAAGTCCGATGAAAACAGATAGTTTTACGTTTGGATTTAACTGCATTATGCCTAACAACAAATTTAAAATCTCTTTTTTTTATGTTGATTTGGAAAATGAGATTTACTACTACGCTGATTCGACTCATATAAACTCTAAAAACACAAACATAGACAAATCATACAAATACGGTTTTGATGTTTATGACAAATGGATTATGAGTGAGAATCTTAATCTTGCTCTTAACTATAACTATGTTCAAGCAAAGATAGATGAAGAGGTTGAAAATGGCGAAGATTACTCGGGAAATGACCTGCCCGGCGTTTCAGATCACAACCTAAAAGCAACGCTTAGTTATCTTGCTAACAAAAATATTACTCTGGCATTAACTCAAGTTTACCGCTCAAAAGCCTATGCAGCAAGTGATTTTAATAATGATTTTGCTCAAAAACAAGAAGCATACAAGAGTACGGATATCTCAATAAGCTACACAAAAGATAGTTTGGAACTTTTTGCTAAAATAAACAATCTGTTTAACCAAAAGAATGGGTTATGGATAGAAGATAACGCTATCTACCCTCTAAATTTCACAACCACTGCAATGGCAGGATTTAAACTAAAAATCTAAGGAGATGAGGTGAGCATAAAAACTCTTTTTTTACTGCTATTTTTTACGCTCACGCTTTTTGGCAATGAGAGAATCATCTCTCTTAGCCCCTCCATCACAGAGATAGTTTACGCACTACAAAAAGGTGGTAATTTGGTTGCTACAAGCGAGTATTCGCTCTATCCGAAAGAGGCTCAAGCTTTACCTCTCATAGGAAATTATTCAAGCCCAAACTTAGAAAAAATCATAGCTCTATCTCCTACTCTAGTCATCGGTCAAGATTTTAATCAAGCAACTTTAGAGAAATTAAAAAAATTTAATATCAAAACCCTGATGCTCAAACTCCAAAGCATCAACGATATAAAAAGCGCCATTATAGAACTCTCAAACACACTCTGCGTCAGCTCTAAAGAGATTGTAAAAAGTATCGATGAGGCTATAAAAAACATTCCTAAAAATAAAAATTCGCATAAAGTCATGATAGTTTATGGGCTGCAAGAAGATTTAAGAAACGGCATCTATATAGCGGGCAATAATATCCTGTTTGACGACATTATTACGCTTTGCGGCAATACTAACGCATACAGCGCTAACCAAACTAACCAACCTGTTTTAGGTTATGAAAATGTTATAGCACTAAATCCAGACCAAATAATAATACTTCATTCAGAAGCCTCAAACAGCCTTGTTAACAAAGAAAAAGCACTCTTAGCCTGGCACCTGCTTCCAACTAACGCAAGTAAAAACAGACATATAACAATCGTGGATGAGAGTTATATAAATATCCCCTCCCACAGAGTCGCACAGACAATTACCAGACTTTGCAAAGAGATGAGCAGATGATTGAGTTAAAATCCCTCTCTTGCGGTTATTTTAGTGATGTTATTTTACAAAATATCAACATCAAGATAGATGAGCATTTAAGCATTCTTGGTGCAAATGGTTCAGGCAAAAGTACGCTGGCAAAAGCTATCTGTAATCTCATAGACTTTAGCGGCGAAGTAAGCATAGAATCCAAAAACATCAAAGAACTCTCCTTTTTAGAGATGGCAAAGGGCATCTCTTACATTCCTGCTAAACTAGAAATTTACGATTCGTTTATAACCCTTGAGGAGTTTGTACTTTTGGGAAGATTTGCGCATAAAAAAAGCTTTTTCGAGTATTCACATGAAGATAAGAAGATAGCAAAACAGAAGATAAAACTTCTAGGACTTGAGCATCTAAAGGCGCATACTCTTCTCTCTTTAAGCTCAGGGGAGCAGCAGCTCGCACTCATCGCCGCAGCACTTGCGCAGGAGAGTAAAATCATCATCTTTGACGAGCCTACTGCAAACCTTGACCCGCACAACTCAAAAATAATTGCTTCTTATATAAAAAAGCTCAAGGTAACGCATCAAGTCATACTTATAACACATGATCTTCACCTTGCTTGTTATGTAGAAAATCCTATACTTTTTATAAAAGATAAAAATGCTCATCTTTATGGAAAAGATTTTTTTGATGATGAGGTATTAAAAGAGCTCTACGGGGTTGGGTTTTGCTCATTGGCGGTAAAGTATGAGTAGATATACAGTATGGTTTTTTCTAGCCTTTATCTTTTTAATCTCCCCTTTTATCGGCTCAGTTTCGCTTGAGTTGGGCGAAATTTTTGATTTTTCCACTCTTGCTTCGAGCATCTTTTTTGAGCTTAGAGTGCCCCGTGTTTTGTTTGCGTTTTTTGCGGGAGCTATCCTCTCTATTTGCGGTCTTCTTTTTCAAACACTCTTTCGCAATGCACTTATGACACCCTACACTCTTGGGGTTTCAAGCGGTGCCGTTTTGGGGGCAGGAGTTGCCATAAAGCTGGGCTTGGGGAGTATCTTTTTTGGTATAACCGCTATTCACCTTTTTGGCTTTTTTGGAGCGCTTTTTACTGTTTTTTTACTTCTTTATCTCTCAAAGTTTTTAAGAAACGCTCACCATGAGTCGCTTTTGCTGCTCGGAATAGCTCTCTCACTCTTTTATACCTCTGCGCTTATGATAATCTTTTATCTAGGAAGTGCTATGCAAAACGATATGCTCATTCGCTTTACCATGGGTTCACTCTCCACAATTGGGTGGCAGAATCCTCTTATAGTTGGTTTTATAGCTGCTCTTTTGGTTAGTGTCGTTTATATGTACCGCTTTGAGCTTCAACTCTTGGGTATTTCAGATGAGGGGGCAAAACTAAAAGGGCTTGATACGAAAAAAACAACCCGCATACTTCTTGTTCTCTCCTCCTTTGCTATCGGTACGCTGACAAGCATCAGCGGACCCATTGGTTTTGTAGGACTTATAACTCCACATATCGTTGCAAAAATTCACCCCTCTACCATAAACAGACGCATCATAAAAACAGCTCTGTTTGGGGGATTTTTTTTGGTTTTTTGTGACACAATAACAAGAGCATTATCCTCGCAAAGCGAGTTGCCTATCGGAATAGTAACTGCACTTATCGGCGGACCATTTTTTATATATCTTATTATTAGGAAGAAACCATGAATATCTTATCAAAAACAGCTCCTTTAGAGGAGTCGATTTCAAAAATGAAAAAAGTTCTAGAAGATGTCGGATGTAAAGTGAACTTTTCACAACAAAAACACCCTCTGCAAAACTGTTATTCGGTAAATCTAAGCTCCGCTGAAGCACCAAAACATATCTACTCAAACGGCAAAGGAGTCCTAGCAGAAGCTTCAACGGCAAGTGCTTTAGGCGAATATATAGAGAGGCTTCAAACAAATAACTTTTTTATCGACTTTTACCTTCCAAACCGTAAATATTACCCTGATGAAAAACTGTTTACGTTTGGCGGAGCATACCTAAATGAAGAGCTTTTGAGTATCTATGATGTCAATGGGGAATTAAGCGATGAGGATTTGGTTGACTATAACAGTAATTTTTTTGACAAGATACTTACTCTGCCATTTGTAAAACGGAGCGATAAAACAGAGGTCTATTTTCCTCTAAATATCTTAAGCAACCTCTATGTAAGCAACGGGTTGGCAACCGGTAATACGCCAAAAGAGGCTCAAGTTCAGGCACTTAGCGAGATATATGAACGCTACGCTAAACTAGAAATTATTAAAAACGGCTATGCGTTGCCAAAATTTCCCGATGAGATTGTAGGCTCTTTTAAAAGAGTTAGCAGCGACTTGGAGGCGCTTAGAGATAAAGGTTATTTTGTGGAGGTGCTTGATGCTTCACTCGGCGGAGAGTTTCCAGTAACTGCCATCTCTCTTATAAACCCTAAAAACTCCACACTTTTTGTCTCCTTTGGTGCACATCCTATTTTAGAAGTGAGTCTGGAGCGAACTATGACAGAGCTTATGCAAGGGCGAAACATCGATGAACTTGATACGTTTGAAGTTCCAACATTTGACATGAGTATAGTCGCCGACAGTTTCAATCTTGAATCGCACTTTGTGGACTCTAACGGGAAACTCGGGTTTGGATTTTTAAGCGCAAAAAAAAGCTTTGAGTTTTCGCCGTGGAGATATAACGCAAAGAGTATAGATGATGAGTTTGATTTTTTGATAAATATTGCAAACAAAATGGGCAAGGAGATATATACCCGCCAGTATAACTATCTGGATTTTTACTCATGTCAAATTCTTATTCCTGGTATCTCTGAAGTTTACCCAATGGAAGATCTGCTCTATAACAACAAAAACAGCGCAAAAGCTATTCGGGACATGGTACTAAACTTTAACGATTACAACCCTGAGGATATATTAGACGAAGTAGAGTCGCTTGACAACTCTTTGAGCATGGAGAAGTACATCGGTGTGATATTTCAAAACAACTTTACAATGGCAGAGTTTAAAGCGCAAATCTATCTACTTCTGGACGAGAGGGCACAGGCGCTTGAGCTTTTGGAGTTTGGAGCAAACAGACTCGGACATATTATTGCAGAACTTATTCACATGCAAGAAGCAGAGCTTGATTTTGAGGAGTATAGGGATGGACTTTTTGCTATATTTACTCAAGAGAGAGTTGAAAAAGCAGTGCGAATTTTAGATGCAAAAGAGTTTTTTATAGACGTGACACTTCATAACGACTACCATAACATGTTAGCGATGTATGACAAACTTGATCTTAAAAAAAGGAGTATGCTTTTATGAGTTATGAAGAGTGGTTTACGCAACATGGAGCAAAACATAAAAAGATAGTAGATAAGCTTGTAGCGCGCGGTTTGAGTGAAGATGAAATCATCGATTATTTTGACTTTGAGAACATGGTAAAAGAGGAGAATGACTTCTGCCCGCTCTACAAAGAACCTAGAAAATGTCACGACATAAAAAAGCTCAACTGCTACCTCTGCGGGTGTCCAAATTTTAGATTTAATGACGAGGGGTTAGGTGAGTACAACAAGGTAAAAATACTAAGCAGATGCGACATTAACAACGGTACCAAATCTGCAGCCGGCGGAGCCATTCATCAAGATTGCTCAAAGTGCACCGTCCCACACCACAGAGCCTATGTAAAGAAGAAGTTTGATTTGGATTGGAAAAAAATTATGAAAGAGTGCAAAGTAGATTAACTCTTCTAGAGACCGCACTCCATCCAAAGAGCGGATGGAGTATTTTTATTTATGTCTGCTGTTTATCTCTTCTTTTAACATCGCATCTAAAATATTTATAACTTCATGACTTGCTTTTTCTGCGTCACTAAAATAGGTCATTACATTATTTGCCTCTTTTGTGCATGTGCCTTTTGCTACACAATCAACTGCTTTTTTGATATTATCATGAACACGAGCATGAGGGGCTTCAAGTTTTGTATAACTAGGAGTTTTACTAAACTTTTCTTGACCGATTCCACTTTCATACCACATACCTAAACGACACTCTTTGTGAGAAGCAAACTCTTTATGAGACTCTCCCTTAAAGACTGTTTTGTAGCCTTTTGCTTTAAAAACAAGATGGTCTAGTTTGACTAAAACCATAAATATCTCATTTGTTATATCTTGGTTGCTTTGTACAATCTCTATGGAACCATCATGCAAGGAGCTTAGTTTTTGCTGCAGAGACCCTATCTGTTCGTTTGAGCTTGTTGATAACTTCTCCATGGATTGAGAGTGGGCGTGTACCTCTTGCGTGTTTTGCTTAAGACTTTGCACCGATATCTCCACTTCACTTGTAGCCTTTTGTGTTCTCTCTGCTAGTTTTCGAACCTCATCGGCAACGACGGCGAATCCTCTTCCATGTTCACCTGCACGGGCTGCTTCTATGGCAGCGTTTAGCGCTAAGAGATTTGTTTGATCGCTTATATCTTTAATAAGATTGATAACTTCTGAGATATTTTCAACATTCCCATTGAGGGTGTTTACTTGTTCATAGGTACTTGTAATGTGCTTTAACAAAGAGTTCATTGTCTGCATAAGAGCATTTACATCCAAAAGAGAATCATCCGCATTTTTTTCATTGCTATGTCCTCTTTTATCTATCTCCTCAAAAGCTTTTAAATTTTGCGTCAATCCATCTTGAAGATGATTCATATCAACTGCGCAAGCATCTGTTAAACCTTCGGTTAATGCTTTGATAAGATTATTCATAATCTGCGCTTCACTACTCTCAACCACTTTTTTTTCAAGCTGCTTTACTCTTGCTTCTGCCTCTTCAAGCTCCTTTTGAAGTTTTTGTATCTCCCTATCTTTTGCATCTACCTCTGCTTTGTTTTTTTCATTTTTACCGAAGAACATTTTAGCCCTTTTTGTTTTTTTATATTATAAAAGATAATACCTTTCTTTTGTTAAATAGCATATTAAAAAACATAATAATTTTTTTTTGATTATTTTCACTAAAAGCTATAACAAATCTTAAAACACAAGCCAGAGTTTTTTCACACCCATCAGCTTTTTTAAACATAAATCTTTTTATAAAACCTAACTTTTTCATTTCATTAGATAAAATTTCAAAATGAAAACAAAAAAAGCACTCTTTATCGGTGGTATTAAAAGCGGAAAATCATATAACGCAGAGAGTTATGCACTAAAAATTGCATCCAAAAAGCCAGTCTATCTCGCAACGACCGAGTTTATAGATGCTGAGATGCAAAAGCGAATAGATGCTCACAAACTCAACCGAAAAGAGAACTTTGAAACTGTAGAGGAGCCTCTGAAACTTTTTGAAATAATCTCAAAACAAAAAAGTGCAGTGCTTGTTGAGTGCGTAAGTATGTGGATAAACAATATGTTATATCACGGCTTTGGTTTTAGTGAGATGAAAAAAGAACTCGAAGCTATTTTGATGCTGGATAAAACAGTGATTTTTGTTATAAACGATGTTGGATGCGGAGTTATCCCTGAGAATGCTCTAGCACGGGAGTTTGTAGATATCAGCGGAAAACTATCTCAATTAATAGCAAGCGGATGCGAGGAAGTCTATCACACTATAGCTGGCATCTCAACGAGGATAAAATGAGAGATATTTTAAAAGGTTTTGCGCTGGCAGTTTCAATGTTAACAACTGTTCCTTTTTTCAAAGTCCACGATTTCTATAAAGGAATCAACGGCTATGCAGTGATGTTTTACCCGCTTGTTGGTTTTTTACTCGGTCTGATTTTGTGGGGCATTTTCTCTCTTTTAAACCCGCTTGTAGCATCTACTCATCTTGGTGTTATAATCTTTGGAGTTTGGATTTTACTCACGGGCGCACTTCATCTTGATGGATTTAGCGATACGGTTGATGGTCTGTATGTTGCCAAAGAAAGAGCTTTGCAGGTTATGAAAGATTCACATGTCGGCGGGATGGGAATGATAATAAGTGGCACTTTTTTGATAGCAAAAGCCTCCTCTTTAGCTCATTTTGAACTCTTTTATCTTCTGCCCCTTATTCTTATGCTCTCAAGACTAAACGCTGTTTTGGCAATCTACTTTTACCCATACATCACGCCAAACGGAATGGGTGCTTTGGCAAAAGAGGAGCTTACAAAACCGCAGATGCTCATAGCGTTTTTTTACTCATTTTTGATAGTTCTAGCATATAACAAACTGCTTCTTTTTGTTAGCGCCTTGTTAGTTTTATTTGTTATAAAAAGCATATTTGTAAAAAGATATGGCGGCTTTAGTGGAGATATATACGGTTTTAGTATTGAGGTAACGGAGCTGATTTTGCTCAATCTTCTACTTTTTGGATTGCGTGTATGAAGTTAACCTTAGTTCGTCATGGCGAAGTAGATAAAAAATATAAAAACTGCTACAACGGAGACAACGATATCGGTTTGTCAAAAGAGGGAAAACTTCAGGCAAAAGAGCTTGCAAAAGAGCTAGATGTATTAACCTTTGATGCAGTTTTTTGCTCAGACTTAAGACGTGCAAAAGAGACTCTAAAGCACTCCTTGCATGCAAAAGAGGCAAGCTACTCAAACAAGCTAAGAGAGAAATCATGGGGCGAACATGAGGGGCTTAGTTTTGAGCAGATAATAGCGCAGGGTAAGATAGAGTACATAGACTTTGCACAATGGATAGAAGCCCTTGATGGCGAACCTTATGAAGAGTTTGCAAAGAGAGTAAGAGCGTTTTTCTTGGAGTTTTTACCCTCGCTTAAAAAAGAGCGTATTCTAGTCATAACACACGCAGGAGTTATCCGAGTTTTACTCTCCCTCATCAACGCTCTAACGCTCGAAGAGGCATTTAGCATAAAAGTCGAGCATGCATCACAAATAAAAATAAATATGCTAAAATAGAATAAGATTTAATGACGGGGCTACCTAATGGACGATAAATCCGATAATTTAAAAGATAAAAGCTTGTTCTTACTGATAAAAAAGAAGATTGGTAAGTTAAAAAGAGTATTTGGCGTAGTCGACAAAAAGGCGCCTATCTCTTTTGAGCTATCAGAGTTTATGCAAGAGACCGAATCTGCCATGCTAAGACTTCCTTCAAACTATAAAAAGCTCTATGAGTCTACACCCATTGAGCCGAGTCTTTTTGTAAATAGAGAAAAGGAGATAGCAGAGCTACAAAAATCTTTTACTAACTGGACAAAAAACCGTTTTGTCACGTGTGCGATAATCGGCGAAAAGGGGTGTGGAGTCAGTTCAACATTAAACTCATTTTTGGACACTATCCCCAATACCGACTTGATAAGAAGCGAGCTGCATGAGAAGATATATACAAAAGAGGACTATTTTAATTACTTTAACACTCTGCTAAAAACTAAAGATATCACTACTAACGAGGGGCTTATCGATTTTTTAAACGATACTCAAAGTGCAAAAATAATCATTTTAGAAAATCTGCATCATATGTTTTTAAAAAAAGTGGGCGGATTTGAGAGTATTAAAACACTCTTTGAACTTATCTCCTACACTACAAAAAAGGTGCTTTGGATTGGAGTTTTTACTCCTAGGAGTTGGTATTTTCTTGACAAAACAATCTCTATCTCAAACTACTTTACGAGTGAAATCTTTATGGAGCCGTTAACTCTTCAAAACATTAAGGAGATAATTTTCAAACGAAACGAGCATGAAAATCTAAATATAGAGTTTCTTAGTAAAGAGGAGAGTATAAAGAGCAGAATATATGAAAATTTGGAAGATGAGCAGAGACAATCTTTGTTAGAGGAGAGATTTTTTAAACTGCTGCACAAACTCTCAAACGGAAATATCTCTCTTGCCCTGCTGTATTGGGCAAGAGCGATTGAGAAGCTAGATAAACAGACTCTCTTTGTCACGGAAATAGATGATTTTGACTACTCCTTTATTAAAAATCTCTCGCCTGAAGCTCTTTTTGCACTCCAAGCGCTCGTACTCCATGACGGACTTACTTTGCATGACTTCTCTATTGTTATGAATGAATCTCTTGAGAAGAGCCGTAAGATGCTTATGCCGATGCTTGAAAAAGGGATGCTTATCCAGCCCCATAAAAAATATAATATAAATCCCGCCGTCTATAAGCAGGTAGATGACTATCTCTCATCTAAAAATTTTATTCACTAACATGGAGGTACTGATATGAAATTTATAACTATCCTTTTCTTTACTTTTTTTGTGCCAATACTCTGCACTGCAGATATCTTGCCAAAAGATAGCATTTTAAAGGTTGACCCTATGGATTTTTTTGTGATTTTTTCTCTCTCAAAAATTCTTTGGACGTTGTTCTTTTTTGTTGTTGTTTACATATTTATTACTCTCTTTACAAAATTATTGGGCTTTTTTGCAGAAAAGAGCGCTAAAGTTAGAATAGCTATAAAAGGATTTATCCCCATTTTTAGAATAACTCTCTGGACGCTCTTTATAGTAGTAATAATAAAAGTAATATATAGTCCTCCAAAAGAGATGCTTCTAACGGCTCTAGCTTCCGTGGCTATAGCGGTCGGGTTTGCTACGCAAGATCTGCTTAAAAATATATTTGGCGGCATCATGCTTCTTTTTGACCGCCCTTTTAAAGTCGGCGATAAGATAAAAGTGGGCGAAAATTACGGGGAAGTTATAAATATAGGTCTGCGCGCGACACGCATTGTAACTCCTGATGATTCAATGGTTGTGGTTCCAAACATGAATCTTATGAACACCTCAGTTTCAAACAGCAACTTTGGCGAACTCTACTGTCAGGTGGTTGCACATATTATACTTCCAATTGATGCGCCTATGGACAAAATCCGTAAAATTGCCATTGAAGCAGCGCAAGTTTCAAGATACATTTATCTAAACAAGCCTATTGAAGTGCTTTTTACAAACAAGATTTATCAAAGAAAACCTTTTTTGGATATGCAACTAAAGGCGTACGTTATGGATATCCGCTATGAGTTTGGGTTCAAGAGCGACATGACAGAGATAGTTATAAAAGAGCTGCTTACCAAAGGCATCCTCAACAGAGATGATTTAGATTAAGTAACTGATCTTGCACACTTTTTGTAAAAAAGGGCGTAAATACCTTGTAAATCTCGAAAAATTTATTTTTCGTAGCTTTAGGGGGTTGCAAGGGGCATCTGTCTCTGCCGCTAAAACGGACGAGTTCGTTTTAGTGCGTAACATCAGTAAATAAATTTTATAAAAAGAGGAAAATGAAAACATACAATATCTTTACACATAAGCCAGATTCGCTTCCAAGCGGCAAAGCGGACTTTTTGCTCGCGGCATCTGTTACAAAAACCTGCGATATTGAGGGGATAACACAAGCGGGAATCCCCGGTAAGATTTGGCTTACGCCCACTCTTGATGCGGAATTTATTATAAACGAGAGAGTTTTTTCACTTAGCGAACTTGCGGAGACTCCTACAGGAGTGCCGACTCCGGCAATTATAACTAGAGCCGTACATAACTTGACTCCCTTTAGCACTATTGAGGTTTTTGACTTAGGGTTAAAAATAATTCCTCAAAATTGCATCGTGCATAACTTCGATATCCCAATATCTGATTCTGTCGCAACAGGAGCAAACATAGACGCAAAAAGTGTCTTTGAAAAGGGAATGAAGGCAGGAAAAAGTTATGAGCTAAAAGGAAACTATCTCATACTTTCAGAGTGTGTTCCTAGTGGAACAACCACAGCAACCACAACTGCCTTAGCGCTTGGATATAACTGCAGAGACGATTTCTCTTCTAGTTTTTCAAATGCATCAAGCAGTATAAAGAATGAAACAGTAGAAAAAGCTCTCTTACTTATAAATAACGAAATGAGTACCTTTGAAAAGTTATCTATTATAAGTGATAATATGCTTATTTTCTGTGCAGGTTTTTTACTTGAAGCTTCAAGAAGATTCCATATAGTCCTTGCGGGTGGAACACAGATGGCAGCATGTCTGCTTGTAGCAGATAAGTTAAGAGAAGATGTGCTTATGAGAGTAAAACATGAGAACATAACCCTCGCAACTACTGCTTGGGTAGCAAAAGACGAAAACTCCGATATTGCCCATATACTATCACTACTGAGCTACAAAGTGCATGCGGTGTATACAACCTTTTCCTTTGAAAAAACGAGCATTCCTATACTCAAAAAATATGACGAGGGCGAAGCAAAAGAGGGGGCGGGAGCGGGAGCAGCTCTTGGATGCGCATGCGCAAATAAAGTCAATAATGAAAAGCTTTTAGAAGCCATTGAGTATATTATCTACTCAATGTAAAAGTTGCTATTTTCTCAGCGCAAGTGGCAATAAATTGAGTGCTCTAATTAAAAAAAATATCCAATGGAGAGAGAAAAAGAGTGTTTACTTGCAGAGTCACTGAGTCCATAATCATAACACGCATCCACAAACCAGTTTCGATTCAAATCAAGGGAGTAACCTGCGCCAAGTGTTTTAATTGCGGTAATATTTTTATAGATGCTCTCGTTAATGACATATGAGAGAGTATAACTCTTTTGCAAAGTTGGCTTGTGCGTAATCCCGACATGAAGTGATTTCGTATTTTGATATGTAATAAATCCAAAATCAGAATCATTGACAAAAGTGTAGCTGTAACCCCCAAAGAGATAATTTTTTTCATCCACCAAATAGCTAAAATTAAACCCTACTCTGTAGTCAAGTGCCTCATTACCGTAAGAGCTTTTATATGTCGGAAAAACCAACGCGGTTAAAAGATTGAGAGAAAAAGTATCGCTTAGAGGGAGTTTATAAAAAAGGGCAAGCGTAGTATCATCCCATCCACTAGAATCTTGAGTATCAGAGCGATAGCGAGAGATGACGGCTTGCAGCGTTATATTGTCCATGTAAAAATCACTTTGCATAAAGGTAGTTATCGTGTCGGCACTCTCTTGCAAAGTGTAGTTTGTTTGCGAAAATCCCATGCCAAAAATAATATCAAAATAAAACTCTTTTGCACCGCCATGGATACTGCATCCATCATAATCGACCAAATCGCTAAAAGGTGTTTGTGGGCATTTATCATATATATCCTCCACGCCGTCGATATCGCTATCCATATATGCCATGCCAAGCGTAACGGTTGCAAAAAAGAGCAGCACTATTTTTTTCACTGTCTGCCGCCTTGATATTTCGGCTGTGATGGCTGCATGCCTCTTTGCTGCATCTGCCTTGCCCCTGTCGGTCTATTCTGGTTCATTCTATGTTCAAAATAATTTTTATCTCTATTTTTTTCTTGCTGCATGCTGCCTTGAAGCATCCCGAGAGCTTGTGCTCTCTGCTCTTCATTCATAGCAGCGATTTGAGCTTTTAGACGATTCATCATCTCAACTCTCTCTTTTGGCGCAGCTTCTTTCATCGCCTCTATCTGCGCACTAATATCGTCTGCATGCCCAAAAGTTACAAAGAGCAGCAAAACCGTCAATATATATTTTTGCTTGTTCATTTTATCTCCTTACTACATTGTTTAAATGAAGCATAAAAACTGTTCCTTTTGAAATTTCACTCTCAAGTTCAATGCCGATTTTTAGTGCATCGCAAAACTTTTTTACGATATGCAAACCAATCCCCATTCCTCGTTCTTGTTCCTTATAAAATCTCTCAAAAACCATTTTTGGATTCTTAATCCCCTTGCCACTATCCTCAATTCTAAGTGTTTTGTTCTTTGTATTAATATCTATTTTTACAAAACCATTTATTTTGTTGTACTTTGCAGCATTGCTTAAAATATTGTCAATGACGCGTATCATGGCATCATAATTTGCTTCAATTAAAAACATTACCCCGTTGAGCGAAAAGGTGATGTTCGGATATAGTTTTTCAAAGAGCGCAACTCTCTCTTTTAAAAGCTCAAAAAGGTCAATCTCCTCTTTTTGATAGGCATGCCCCTCAAGATAACTTCGCAAATTATCCCCAAGTGATGCGATTGTATCGATACTTTGGGAGACTCTTTTGATTTTTTTCTCATCACCGGGCATTGCATGCAAAAGAGTTACATTAAGGCGTAAAGCCGCAAGGGGTGTGCCGAGGTCATGAAGTATGTCACGGCTAAACTCCTCTGTGAGACGCAGCGCATTTCTTAGCGGATGAAGTGCATAAAGCGAAAAAAGCAAAGAGAGTGTGGCAAGTGTCAAAAGCGCTAAAAGATACTGTTTTAAAACAACAATTTTTATATCTTCAAGATACTTTTGGTATTTATCTCTCTCAAGGCTTAGCTTAAGTGCATATTTGTCATTTTTTGGAATAGAAAAGTGAGCAAAAAGTTCGCCTTGCTCCTCAATCATACGATAGAGTTTTTTATGCTCAAGATCTACAAAATCAAACATATACTCCCCACACCTAAGCGTGTAACTGCACAGCTGCATCTCAGTGTATACCTTCTCTTGAAACTCATGGATTTGTTTCAAATAGTACAGATAGGCAAGCACCCCACTCAAAAGAGACAAAGAAAGAAAGAAAACTCCAAAACTCTTTAAAAATGACTCTCTTTCAGCTCTTCTCAATGCGATATCCTATGCCACGAATATTGACAATCTCCCACTCAGTAGTAGATTTAAGTTTGTTAATAGCCACTCGCAAAGCACTCTCGCTTGGGTGTTCCATAACATCAAAAAGAAACTCTTTGCTTATCGTTCTACCTACATTTTTAATAAAAAGTCGCAAAAGAGGAAGTTGTACATCTCCTAAAGAGATAAGTTTTTCATCTTTTTTTACCTCATCATTTTGCGGGTTGTAGCTGATTTTCCCATAAGAAAGAAGTGTCTGCTTTTTTAAAAATCTCGCTTCAATGCGCAGCAGCAACTCTTGCGGATAAAACGGCTTTTTTATATAGTCGTTTGCTCCGACCCTAAAGCCCTTTGTCATGGCTTTAAGGTCGGTCATAGCGCTGATAAAAAGGGTAGGTGTGGCATCATCGGCACTGCGAAGCTGTTCAAGCAAATCAAAGCCGTTTATCTGAGGTACGTTTACATCAAAAATATAGAGATCATACCTCTTTTGCCACGATGCTTCACAAGCTGCATTGCCATCCAAAACCCAATCAACCTCATACCCGCTCTCAAGCAGCATCTCATAAAGAGTTTCACCAAGCACTATATCATCTTCTAAAAGTAAAATAGCCGTTTTTTATCCTTTTTACTGATGTTACACATTAAAACGAACGCGTCCGTTTTAATGGCAGGGACAGATGCCCCTACAACCCCCTAAAGCTGCGAAAAACTATGCTTTTCGAGAATTATTTAGCGTTTTTTTGCTTATGCTATCGACTCAAGTGCTACCAAATGATTTTGTGAAGCATCCAAAAAGTGGGAGTAAACCTGCCCCAAAAGCGTTATGTCCGTACCTTCTATAGTGCTTTGCAAGTCCGCAATTTCCGTCTGCTCTATTAAAATCCCCACATCTACTGCATCTTCAAGTGAAAGCGAGCCTTGTGCAAGCAACGTTGTGTAGAGATCTTGAATCTCACTATTTATATAAACACCCGCTTCATCACTGATAGTCGTTGTATCTACTCCTGCTTTTGAAGCTACTTCAAGGAGTTTATCATAATGTTTCTGTTCAGAATTTGAAATAACATCAAAACTATCTATGCCCGTTAGTTCATAGAGTGCATCATAAATATCACGGGACATCTTCTCCTCTTCAATCATGTAAAGAAGAGACTCAACCTCCGCTTCATTAAGAGTAATATTTTGAATTTCTCCGTCTGCAACCATCAAAGCGTTTACCGAACCTTTTTGCATCTCTGCACCGTTTTGCATTTTTCCCATCTGCTTATTTTGCACTTTTTTCATCTTCATTTCCTTTTCATTGATGTTACGCAATAAAACGAACGCATTCGTTTTATTGGCATGGACAACTGTTGTTTGTTGCCTCTCATTGTTTATTTAAAATAGTATTTCCGCCATTTTTTCAAGCCAGCATTCAAGCTCTCTAAAAAACATTATCTTCCTCCTCTATATTGTTTACCTCCTCCGCCGCCTCCACCTTGACGCATTTGTGAACCGCTACCGTCCTGCGTACCAGACTTGCTTTGGCGCATGTTGCTTGATTCGGCTTGTCTCTCCTCTGGGCTTAGCGTCTGCATGCGAGATTGCATCTCACCCTGAAATGCACTACGATCTGCCTCCGCAACGCTTCCTCTTGCTGCTCGAAGTTCCTCTGTACTCATAGCGCTATAGTCAACTGCAAAAGCAGCAACTGCACTTAAAAAAATCAGACTTAACTTTTTCATAACTTATCCTTTTGTTTTTGATAGCGGTATTATGAACTTATTGCATTAGCGGAGTGTTAGCAGTGAAATATGTAAGAATAATTTAATGTTTTTTTGCCATGAAAGAACGTGAAAAGTAGTTAAAAATATGCTAACTAAGCATATAAAATGGTTGTTTCTCCTCTTTTGATGCTTTATTTACTTCTTATCTTAAACTCTATCAAGAAGTTTTTTAAGGATGTAGAGCTTAGCTCTTAAATTCTCAACATCTTCACTGCTTTGAGCATTTTTTATCTCTTTTTTCGTCTGTTGTATCTTTTCATGAAGCTTCTCTTGGAGTTCCTCTTTTTTTTGTTTGTCATCAATTTTGCTAAAAAAAAGCTTCTCTATTCCCTTAAACACCTTATTTATATTCATCTTGAGCCCCCAGCGTTCTGATATTTACATCTTTTATCCACAATATTGTAGCGGCTTGTATCAAATTTTGTATTACCCCATACGCAAAGGAGCTATCGTTAATAAGCGAGGTTGCCATTTTTGAATCAATCTTGTTTTCTCGTATAAGGGTATCTATTCTGCTGTTTTTTATGCTGTCGAGTGTTTTTGTGCTCTCTCTTAGAAGCTCTATCGTTGACATGACATCAAGCTCGTCATCATGCTCCTTTAGCCTCTCTATAGTATCTATCGTCTTTGCAATATATACCCTTAAATTGTTGTACTCATCTTTGACATAACTGTTTCTTGACTTGGAGTAATAATAGATGTTTTTTTGCAAATCTCTCATGTTTTTTACCGCCTCAACAATCTCTCTTGAAGCAAGCTTAAGATCATAGACCCTGTTTTGATCCTCTTCGTTCATCTTCTCCTGAGAGAGTGTTGCGTAGTGAATAATCTCCCCATAAAGTGATTTAATCTTATTTGTATAAAATTCGTTTACATCACTATTTATATTTATCTTTGAGTTTTTCACAACGCTTTTTATATCTGCGCTTTTTATAAATTCATGACGATGCAAGAACATGGAGTGCGAGATTGCCTCAACAGCACTGTTATACAGATGAATTATCTCTTTTTTTATTGACTCGATTGCGGCATCAGGCACATTGATGACAACATTATCAAGATAGAGCGGCTTTAGCGCATAAATATTTACCTCGATAAAAAGGGTTTCTAAATATTTGACAAGCCTGCTTGTAAAAGGAGCTACAAGTATAACCCCGATAACATTAAAGATGGTATGAAATAGTGCCAACTGCATAGCATAATCATCACTATCTATGCCTATTTTTATAGCCAAGTAGGTTGTAAAGTCGCTTAATTGGTATAAAAAAAGTATCGCTATAAATGCTGTTATGACTTTGATAATGAAGTGTGCAAAAGCAACTCTTTTCCCGTTTGAATTTGAGGATAATGCAGCAAGAACAGCTGTAATAGTTGTCCCTACATTTGCCCCGATGACAAGTTCAAGCGCATTAATATATACAATCTGATTTGTTGCAAGTGCCGTAATAATTAGCGTTATCGTCGCGGCACTTGACTGCATGACAACCGTTGCCACCACCCCAAGCAACACATAGACCAAAGCACCGAGATAGCCCTCAACCGCAAATTTTGACATATCAATCGTTTTTTGCAAAACCTCAAAACCATCCTTTATGTAAGCAATACCAAGAAATATAAACCCGAGTCCAAGCATTATCTTTCCGATTCCTTGATAACTCTTGCTCTTTGAGAACTTAAGAGCTGCGCCAAAGATTATCATAGGCATGGCATAAATCGCTATATCTATCTTTACACCAAACGAGGAGACTATCCATGCAGTCGTAGTTGAACCTATGTTTGAGCCAAATATTACACCGATAGCACCGCTTAAGGTTATGAGCTCTGCACTTAAAAAAGAGATTATTATTATGGAGACCAAGGTTGAGCTCTGCATAATGGCAGTTGCAACAAATCCTGTGCCTATAGCTTTTGGCAGAGTATCTGTGCTTACTTGTAGAGCCTTCTCAAGCACACCACCGCTAAAGAGCTTAAAACCCTCCTCCATAAAAGCCATACCCACTATAAAGATGGCAATTCCGGCTATAATAATCTTATAGTCGTTATTATAAAAGACAGCAAAAGCAAGAAAAAGCAAGAAAAACTGAAAATAGAACCTCTTTAACACCGATTACCTCTATTTAGATAAGTATTATTTAGCATACTACTATCTTTTGAGTTAAATTTGCTTTTAGAAAATAGCTGTTATAAAACTGCCTCGCAGTTCTAGCACTTTTACTGAAGCTATTTTTTACTTTAATCTATCCGTACTAGAAGAGAGAAGCTAAAGCATCGCTTCCATTTCTCTCGGAAGCAAGGTTTCAACCTCGTTAAAATCTCTTTCGGAAACGAGGTTTTAACCTCGTCAAATGCAGGCAAGGTTAAAACCTTGCCTCCAAGCTACAAATAGTTATTTTTGCTGTCTCCGTTTTGAGCGATTAGATATTTTAACCAGAGCTCGATACCCTCGTCTGTTTTATTTGCAAAATCTTCAAAGCTTTGAGTCAGACTGTGAATAAGCTCTTTTTCTATCATTAATACACTCCAAAAATCAAATAGTTACAAAGTATGATAGCAAGGAAAGTTGGGAGTAACAAAATATATTACTATTTGTCATAGATTTCATTCTTTTTTTCTCAATTATTATAAAGCAAAGCGTCCATAAGAGCCACTCTTCCTCTCCAAACTTGAAATTCTTGTTCGTTTGTCGGTTTACTTGCTTTATACCAAGGAGCTTGTCTAATCGGTTCAATTATTTCATTCCAATATTGCTCGTATATTTTTATTTTATTATTTATTTTAAAAGTATCTTTTAATTTTCGAAAGTTACCTTTTTTTTCTTTATTATTAATTCCGGTAACACAAAAAAAATGGTC
>NZ_JALNZY010000017.1 GCF_023229105.1 Sulfurimonas sp. | reverse complement strand
GCTCTTTTTAAGCGCTCCGTAGGCGAATCAAGTGACATTGTCGGAAAAGAGATGTATCAGTTTATCGACAAAGGCGACAATGATGTTTGTCTGCGTCCAGAGGGAACTGCAGGAGTAGTTCGCGCATTTATACAAAAAAAACTAGACCGTGCTGGCGGAATCCACCGCTTTTTTTATCATGGAGCTATGTTTAGATATGAGAGACCGCAAAAAGGGAGACTAAGACAGTTTCACCAATTTGGAGTTGAGAGCTTCGGGGAGAGTAGTGTTTACGAAGATGCTTCTATGATTATGATGGTAAGTGACATTTTAAAAGCGCTTGGCATCAGTTACAAACTTCAACTTAACTCGCTTGGCTGCAACGACTGTATGCCCGATTATCGCAAGAAACTGATTAACTTTGTAAAAGAGTGTGAAGATGGAATTTGTGAAGATTGCATTCGCAGAGTAGATACTAATCCAATAAGAGTGCTCGATTGCAAAAACAGCTCATGTCAGGAGCTTTACGTATCAGCGCCAAAGCTTTTGCATCATCTTTGTTCGTCATGTGAAAATGATTTTAATATGCTAAAGAAAATTTTAAACGACAATAAAATTGAGTATGAGATAAACACTAATCTAGTAAGAGGTTTAGACTACTACTCAAAAACCGCATTTGAGTTTGTAAGTGAGGAGATAGGAAGCCAAAGCGCTATTGCAGGAGGCGGAAGATACGATAGACTTGTAGAGTTTTTAGACGGTCGCCCTACTCCTGCCGTTGGTTTTGCGATGGGTATAGAGAGACTAATGGAGCTTATAAAGATGCCGCAAGTCACAAAAGAGGGCTACTACATAGGTGCTATGGACGAGGAAGCCGTTGACATGGTTGTAAACATTGCCCATAAAAAAAGAGAAACGGATATCGTTATTGTAGATTACAAATCTAAAAACCTCAAAAACCATCTCAAAGCCGCAGACAAAGCAGGCGTAAAATATTGTGCCGTTATAGGCTCTAATGAGATGAGAGATAAAAATATCTGGATAAAAAACCTAGAAGACAAAACTGAAAATACTATATCAATAATGGAATTTTAATGGAACTAACTCATACTCTTTGGAGTTTTTTTATAGACTTCTTCGAATTTTTCATACTAGCTTTATTGCTTTTTTTAGTCTACTTGTTTATTTATGATAAATATGTACAAAGAAGCCATTCGCTTTTGATTAACTACCCTATAATAGGCAGAATGCGCTATCTTTTTGAAGCGCTAAGAGAGCCACTTCGTCAATATTTTGCAGATGAGTCCTTCTATGCATCAAGAGATAAAATTGAATGGGTATATAAAGCCGCAAAAGATGTTCCAAACTATCAATCCTTTTCGGTATCTCAACCTTTTGAAAGCTCCAGATTTATCATTAAACACTCATCTAATGTTTTAAATGAAGATGAAGTTTGTGAAGATGTGAGCGTTACCTTTGGTAAAGATAGAGAGATTCCATTTATTTCTGCCTCCCCTGTAATACGTTCAGCCATGAGTGATGGGGCGCTCAGCCCAGAAGCCGTTAGAGCATTTTCAATTGCAGGAGCAACAACAAATCTTACCATTAACACGGGAGAAGGTTCTCTTACGTCAAATCACCTCTTTACTCACAAACCAGATCTCAAAAATTGCGAATATTTAGAAATTGTAAAAAGCACTGCGCTTTCAGAAGTTGTTTTTAAAGTAGTTAATAAACTCTTCAACGGTGCACTTGCTCTAAAGGCATACAGAACAATTTTACTAAATAAAAAGACTCAAAACACTTATATCTACGATAAAGCATCACATGTACTCTTTCGTGTAAACTGGAGTGCTCCCCTAGAAATCTTTCCAAAAGAGGTTCCTAGCGATATCCCAAATATGATTTTTCAAATGAGTTCAGGTCTTTACGGAGTTAGAGACAATAACGGAAAATTTGATGAACTGAGATATCAAAAGGTTATGAAGTTTTGTCGCATGACTGAGATTAAGATAGCTCAGGGTGCTAAACAGACGGGAGGAAAGTTGGCAGGCTCGAAAGTATCGGCTGATATAGCTTACTACAGAGGAGTTCCTGAGGGAAAAGACCTCTTTTCGCCAAATCGCTTCCCTTTTGCAGATACGACTGCTCATCTTTTAGATTTTGTTGACAAACTTCAAAACCTCTCTAAAAAACCGGTAGGATTTAAAATTGTAATATCAGATATAGATTCAGTTGAAGATATGGTAAAAGAGATTGCTAAAAGAAAAGAAAATGGAGAGTCTATACCTGACTTTATCTCTTTAGACAGCGGAGAAGGCGGAAGCGCTACCGCTCCGCTTGAGCTTATGGAGTCTGTAGGTTTAAACACAAACAACGCGCTTTATGTTCTAGATACAATCCTCTCAAAATATGATCTTCGCAAAGATATTAAGATAATTGCAAGCGGAAAGATTTTAACTCCTGATGACATGGTAATAACAATGGCTATGGGTGCAGATGCGGTAGGAATAGGTAGAGGGTTTATGATGAGCGGAGGCTGTATTCGTGCTAGAATGTGTTCTGGTTTTGGCTCGCACATCTGCCCAGTCGGTATGGCGACTCAAGATCCAAAAAGAAGAGCCTCTTACCTTGTTATAAAAAAAGGTGCAGAGATAGGTCACTATCATAAAAATCTTGTCAAAAGTATGAAGGTTCTTCTTAGCGTAATGGGTCTTAAGCACATATCCGAACTTAAGAAGAAACATCTTACTTTTAAAAATAGAAGCGGTGAAGTATATTTTGATATAGATAAATACTTTCATCAAAAACTACATATAGGTGAATAATTTTGAAAAACTTTGGTCTTAATATTTGGTCTAACAACAATTTCATTATTGAAGATGGTCAAATAAAATTAAATTACAAGTGCATGCCCTCGCTTCTTCAAATAGTTGAAGATATTCGTTCAAATGATGTAAGAGGTCCTATTTTACTTAGGTTTCCACACTTAATAAAGAGCCAAATTAGAACTCTTTACTCCTACTTTGATAAAGCTATAGAGCAAAACAACTACAGAGGACGCTTTAATGCTGTTTTCCCTTTAAAGGTAAATCAGTTTCCTCATGCCGTTGATGCGATAACCTCTCAAGGGGCGCAGTACAATTATGGGCTAGAAGCCGGCTCAAAAGCTGAGCTGATTTTGGCTATGAGCAAGACTCCAACCGGCGCAAACATAACTGTAAACGGATTTAAAGATAAAGAGATGATTACGCTTGGCTTTATAGCCGCTCAAAGCGGGCATAACATTACAATCACCATAGAGGGGCTTGGAGAGCTTGAGACGATTATAGAAGTAGCAAAAGAGTGTAGCCTAAAAGTTCCAAATATCGGAGTCAGAGTAAGGCTTCATAGTACAGGAAGCGGCATCTGGGCAAAAAGCGGCGGAATGGATGCTAAGTTCGGTCTTACTTCTACTGAAATCATAGAGGCAATATCACTTTTAAAAGATGCTAAGCTTTTAGATAAACTAACCATGGTTCATTTTCATATTGGTTCGCAGATGTCGGATATTGCACCGCTTAAAAAAGCTCTTAGAGAAGCTGGAAATATCTATGCAGAGCTAAAGAAGATGGGCGCAGAATCTCTTAAGAGCATTAATATCGGCGGCGGCTTAGCTGTTGAGTATGATCAGCACATAATGTCAAGTGCTAGAAACTACTCTATAGATGAGTTTTCAAGCAGTGTTGTTTTCTTGCTGGGCGGGATTATGAATGCAAAAAATGTTGATCATCCAGATATTTTCACAGAGTCTGGAAGATTTATCGTAGCTTCTCATGCCGTCTTAATTACACCTGTTTTAGAGCTATTTACTCAGGATTATCAAGAGAAACTATTGAACTTTAAAAAAGTTAACCCCCCTCTTCTTGTTGAGCTAATAGAGTTAAATGATCTTCTAAACAATACCAACTGTATCGAGTACCTTCACGATGCACTAGATCACATGGAAGCACTGCTAACACTTTTTGATCTTGGCTATATTGACCTTCAAGACCGCTCAAACGCAGAGATTTTGGTTCATAATATTATAAAAAAAGCTCTATATCTAAAATCATCAAATCCTACAGATGAGCTGGCACAGCTTCAAGTAAAGTTGCAGGAGAGATATCTTATCAACGCATCAATATTTCAAAGTTTGCCTGATTACTGGGGATTGGGGCAGCACTTTCCCGTTATGCCTCTGCATCACCTAAACACAACCCCGCTAAGAGCGGCATCACTGTGGGATATCACATGTGATAGTGACGGAGAGATAGGTTTTAACCCTGATAAACCTCTTTATCTCCATGACGTAAACCTTGATGAAGAGGAGTATTTTTTAGGCTTTTTCAATGTCGGTGCATATCAAGAAACATTAGGAATGAACCATAACCTCTTTACTCATCCTAGCGAATACACCATTACGATTGATGAGTACACCTATGAGATTAAAAATGCCGTTGAGTCTAAAAGCATATTGGACATCTTAGACTCCATAGGGTACGATGCGAATCTACTCTCAAATAAACTTAAAAGTGATCTCTTAAACTCTGATTTTATTTCGGAGAAAGAAAAAAATGATACACTTGCAAAATTAGAACTATTTTTAAGTCAAAATGGTTATTTAAGAACTACAAACTAGGAGTTAACGTTGGGAATTTATGCTGATATTAAAGAAGACTTTTCCAATGTTTACAAAAATGATCCAGCCCTTAGCTCTAAGCTTGACTTTTTATTTAATTACCCCGGTGTCTGGGCTGTAGCTTGGTATAGAGTAGCAAATAGACTTTATAAAGCCAACTTCAAAAGCCTTGCAAGAATGATTATGGGTTTAAACCAATTTTTTACAAATATTGATATTCATCCTGGTGCCACAATCGGAAAAAGAGTTTTTATAGATCATGGTTTTGGGGTTGTAATCGGTCAAACTACCATTATAGAAGATGATGTTTTAATATACCAAGGTGTCACTCTTGGAGGTGTTTCTCTTACACAAGGCAAAAGACATCCGACTATAAAAAAGGGTGCCGTAATAGGAGCAGGAGCAAAAGTGCTAGGAAATATCACAATCGGAGAGTATGCAAAAATAGGTGCTAACTCTGTTGTTGTTAAAACTGTTCCAGACAATGCTACCGCAATAGGGATTCCAGCAAATGTCATAGAAAAAGGCAGATGCAGAGATCCGCTTATGCACAACCTTCTTCCTGATATCAACAAAGAGATGTTTGAGTATCTTCTTAAACGTGTTGCCGTACTTGAGCACATCTTGGTTGAAGACAACAAAGAGCTTCTTGAGCAGGATCTGCACTTAGAAAAAATCTATGAATCATTTATCCGCGCGATGAAAAACTAAAAACTTATAGAGATAACAGCTCACATATCTGATTATTTTAGTATAATTCGCCCTATATTTTAAAAAAGGGCTGCTTATGCTAACGGATCGTATAAATTCTCTTTCTGAGTCAATCACAATTGCCATTTCAACACTTGCCGGTGAACTAAAAGCACAGGGTAAAGATGTCATCAGTTTTTCAGCAGGTGAGCCTGACTTTGATACGCCTCGCGTCATTAAAGATGCTGCTATCGCAGCCATCAATGAAGGTTTTACAAAATATACCGCAGTTGATGGTATTCCTACACTTAAAGCTGCTATTGCAAATAAACTCAAAAGAGATAACAACCTTACTTATGCGCCAAATCAGATAATCACCAACAATGGTGCTAAACACTCTCTTTTTAATCTTTTTGCGGCGGTTATCCAAAAAGGCGATGAAGTAATTATTCCCTCTCCATACTGGGTAACATATCCTGAGCTTGTTATTTATTACGGCGGAACTGTTGTAGAGATACAAACACATGATGACAATGCATTTAAAATAACTCCAAAGCAGCTCCAAGATGCGCTTACGCCAAAGACAAAAATGATAGTTCTAACAAGCCCGTCAAACCCGACAGGTACAGTCTATTCAAAATCTGAGCTTGAAGCTATCGGAAAGGTGCTAGAAGGCACCGACGTAATCGTTGCAAGCGATGAGATGTATGAAAAACTTATCTATGATGGAGAGTTTACCTCTGCGGCAGCAGTTAGCGAAGATATGTACAAAAGAACGGTAACTATAAACGGTCTTAGTAAATCAGTGGCGATGACAGGTTGGAGATTTGGCTACATGGCAGCTCACAACACAGAGCTTATCCAAGCTACAAAAAAACTTCAAAGCCAAAGCACTTCAAACATTAACTCAATCACGCAAAAAGCGGCAATAGCAGGATTAGACGGTTCTGCTGATGCAGAGATAGAGATGATGAGAGTTGCATTTAAAGAGCGCCGTGATGAGGCTGTAAAGCTAATTAACGCAATTGACGGGCTAAGCGTTTACAAGCCTGATGGCGCTTTTTATCTTTTTGTAAACATAAAAGAGTTTAGTAATGACTCTATGCAATTTTGCAAAGAGCTTTTAGAGAAAAAAGGTGTAGCAGTAGTTCCGGGAGTTGGTTTTGGAAGCGAAGGATACTTTAGATTTAGTTTTGCAACCGATATAGAAAGCATCCGCAAAGGTATCAAACGCATTAAAGAGTTTACTCAAGAGTTAAAAGCATAAAAATATTTTTAAATTTCACTCTATTTATCTCTGCATATATCTTGCAGAGATAAAATCCTCATTTATTTAGAAATCAAAAGAGCTAAAAAAGGAAATATATTTGTTACATAAATATTTTAAAAAAGAGGAGTGGTTTTCTAATGTCAAAAATGACACCCTCTCTGGCTTAGTCGTCGCACTCGCTCTCATACCCGAGGCTATAGCATTTTCCATCATTGCAGGAGTTGATCCAAAAGTAGGACTTTATGCTTCTTTTTGTATTGCTGTTGTTATCGCTTTTGTAGGCGGTCGCCCGGGAATGATTAGTGCGGCAACTGGCGCGATGGCTCTTTTGATGGTTACCCTTGTAAAAGAGTACGGCTTAGAGTATCTCCTTGCGGCTACGGTACTGACTGGAATTTTGCAGATGATTGCGGGATACTTTAAGCTTGGAAGACTTATGAGTTTTGTTCCCCGCGCAGTCGTTGTCGGTTTTGTCAACGCACTTGCCATACTAATCTTTATGGCGCAACTTCCTGAACTTACAAACGTATCTTGGCACGTATATGCACTTACACTTGCAGGTCTTGGCATCATCTACCTTTTTCCATATATCCCTAAAATCGGGGTTCTGCTTCCCTCCCCACTTGTAACTATTGTAGCAATTACTTTAGTTGTTATTGTATTTGGCATAGATGTAAGGAGTGTTGGCGACATGGGAGAGTTACCGGACACTCTGCCTATATTTTTAATCCCTCAGATTCCGTTTAACTTTGAGACACTTATGATAATACTCCCCTACTCTGTCTCACTGGCAATAGTCGGTCTGCTTGAGTCTTTAATGACTGCTACAATCGTAGATGATTTAACAGACACAAAGAGTGATAAAAACCGAGAGTGCAGCGGTCAAGGTATGGCAAATATCGCTTCAGGTTTTATGGGCGGTATGGCAGGCTGTGCCATGATAGGTCAATCTGTTATCAACATAAAATCAGGTGGACGCACAAGACTATCAACTCTACTTGCGGGTCTTTTTTTACTTATCATGGTTGTATTTTTAAGTGATTTGATTTCCATTATTCCCATGGCAGCGCTTGTTGCAGTTATGATTATGGTCTCTATTGGAACATTTGACTGGGGAAGCATTAAAAAACTAAAAACTCTCCCGATATCTACCAACGTTGTTATGATAGCAACAGTTATAGTTGTTGTATGGACGCATAATTTAGCACTCGGCGTCTTTGTAGGCGTGCTTTTAGCATCTCTATTTTTTGCAAACAAAATCAGCCACTTTATGTACAACGAAACATTGTATAATGAAGTAACAGACACAAGAGAGTATAAAATAGTAGGGCAGGTATTTTTTAATAGCGCAGAGAGATTTGTAGAGTTTTTTGATTTTAAAGAAGTTGTTCAAAATATCATTATAGACTTAACAAGAGCTCACTTCTGGGATATTTCTGCCGTTTACGCGCTTGATAAAGTAGTTATAAAGCTTCGTCGTGAGGGTGCTAATGTTACCCTTATCGGGCAAAATGAGGCGAGTAGCACTATTATTGATAGATTTGGCATACACGACAAACCCGGCGAGATAGAAAAAGTTATGGGAGGACATTAAGATATGCAATATATAAAGAATATGCAAAAGGCTGTTTTTGCCTGCATAGACGGCTCAAAATACTCAGAGGCAGTATGTGATTATGCTCTTCATATAGCAAAGGAGCTGAACTTAACTCTGGTTTTACTCAACACGATAGAGCATCCAAGCAGCTCCTTTGCCGCAAACCTCTCGGGGAATATTTCTCTTGGCGAAAGAGATGATTTGCTCCATGAACTCTCAAGTGAAGATGCCTTAAAAAATAGACAAACCATAAACCATAGCAAAGAAGTTTTAAAGAAGTTAAAACAAAGAGTACAAGAGAGCGGCTTTAAAAACATCACTGTTATTCAAAGACACGGCACTCTGTATGAAAATCTCAAGGAGCTTGAAGATAAGCTCAGAGTGGTAATTTTTGGCATATCAGGAACAGATCACATGAATGATAGCACTCAAATAGGCTCACATGTAGAAAATATTATAAGAGATGTTGATGCCCCAATAATTTTAGTAAATAAAGAGTACACTCCCATAAAGAACGTAATGATAGCTTTTAACGGCGAAAGCGGCTCAATAAGAGCTTTAGAAGAGGTCTCCTCCTCCCCGATGCTAGGTAGAAACATAACAAGATATCTACTTAACAGCAACAACGATAAAAGCAGATCAAATGCACTGATAAAGCAAGCAAGAGAGATTGTAAAAGAGAGTGAGCTAAGGTGCGAATTTATTCAAAAATCAGGAGATGCGCTTGAAGATATTTTAGAGAGCATTGACAAAAACAGCATAGACATCTTGGCAATAGGCTCCTACAGCCACGGCAAACTAAGAAGTGCTCTTTTTGGAAGTTTTACAACTAAGCTTATGCAAAATGTAAAAATTCCTCTTATTATTTTAAAATAACCTCTAGGGCAGCGGATTTTTACTCACTCCTTTAATTTAAAATCTTTTATATAA
Source organism: Sulfurimonas sp. (assembly GCF_023229105.1). GTDB lineage: Bacteria > Campylobacterota > Campylobacteria > Campylobacterales > Sulfurimonadaceae > Sulfurimonas. Next base: position 22,524 of record NZ_JALNZY010000017.1, on the reverse strand, counting down.
AAGATTCCTACTCCCTGCCCTGTCTCCTTTATATCTACGTCCACTCTTATTGATTTGCTTAAACTGTATTGCAAAATTATAGTTGAGATAGCATCATTTTTATAAACGACTCGAATATTTTTACTAAAACGTTTTCCTATCTCATATCCAAGCGTCCCGTCCTCATTTGTAAGAATATTGAGCGTATCTATCTTTAAGCTTGTTGACTTGTTGAAAAGTTCTTTTAAACCGGCTCCTAAAGCAAGAGTGCTTAACTGCGTTTTAGAACCTTTATCCGTCGTATCAAAAGCCGATGATGTATTGCTGCCAAAGAGTATGTAAGAGATGATATCATCCTGACTCAGGTATGGGTTTGAGGATAAGATGATTATAGGAGAGTTTACTCTGTTTGTTATATATATCTCTATATCTATATTATTAAGCGTGTAGTAGTGAAGATTTAGGTTCAGGTATGGATTTGTAAACTTCTCATCATAAAAATATATCTCACTCTCATCAAACTCAAACTCTCTTTCACTTATAGTTACGCTTCCACTGTGTATATGTAGCGTTCCAAGAAGCTGCATCAAAGCATCAGGCTCCTTATAGAGTATTAAATTCGGGGTAAACAAAACATCTACCTCTTTTATCTTGTAGCGAATCGGTTTTAACGAGCTTATGCGGATATTTAGCGATCTGTTGAGTGCTTTTTTTTCATCATCTTTCATATCTTGAATTATTATAATATCTTCATCACCGATTGCGTACTCCTTTTTAGGAGCATACTTAACAACCCCCTCTAGCAGTTCAATGTCGCCATCAACACTCTGCATATCGCTGCCCTGAATTTTTACTTGTAAATCCATTTTTGCACTAATATTGGCATCCTCACAAACATAAGTAAATCTATCACTCTTGATGCTGACATCTGCACTCATGTCTGAGGTTTTTAGCGCTCCTTTTACAGGAAGATTATCATAAATCCAAAACTCCTTAAGCTCCATATCGCCGTTTTCAGATATGCCTATTCTTGAGATTTTATTTGAGTATATTTCATGTCCCATAGCTTTAAAGAAATATCTTTTAACCCAAAGCTCTTTATCTGCATATAAAAATTCAAAAAAAGCGTCTTTTCCTGTATATATATTTTTAGAGTCTAACTCCAATCTATACCAAGGAATATCTACTCTTGCATCTACTTGTAATCTCTTTTCATAAGATATCTCCGCTTTTATTTTAGCGCTCGCATCAAAGAAGAAGCTTTCGTTTGGTATGCTTATTTTTAGTTCTGAGAAAACTTTTTTTAAGGACTCTATCTTTGACTCTACTTTTAGATATTTTTTCTCCAAGTTCGCTTTTATATCAAACTTGCTAGAACCTACTTTGGCTACTCCCGTAACTCCTTTTTCATCTCTAAGCAGCGTTAAAGAGAATATATCCGCACTTATATCTGCCTTTATCTCCTCTTTGTTTTTTGATACAAATAGATTAAGTTTAGAAAATCTCTCTATCTTGTACTCCTTGAGATAAGGAGCATCACTTTTCAAATAGAGTTCGCCCCTAAGCGTTGAAGCATCACCTTCTATCTTAAGCTTTGCATCCAAATCTGCATAAAGAGTCTTAGCTTTTAACAAAAAGGTTTGAAAATCTTTCGTCTGTAGATTTAGGTCAATATCTTTTGCGCTAAATAGTGCCTCTGTGGCAGTGTCGTCTCTTTTTATTTTTACAGCAAAACTCTCAAAGGGCAATCCAATCTCATCTTTTAAAATTTCTGCTTCTATTTTCGACTCAATTTTTCCATCAAGCGTAATCAAACTCTCCTGCTTAAGAGACACCTCACTTCCCTCATAAGAGAGAGTATGGCTTGAGAGGAGAGTAAAAAAATCATCATCAAAGCTGTAAATCATATTGAGGTTTAGATTATTAAGAGTAAGTAATTTTATATCTTTAAAAGTAATATTTTTTATAGATGTTTTTAAGTCAGCTTTTTTAGTTGTTATGTCAAAAATAACTTCAAGTTCACTTGGCGTATATATCAAAAAATCAAGATATTTGCTTTGCATCTTCGCATCTACTACGACAGTTGATTTACCTCTTGCTATATTTGCTTTAACATTTCCCTCAAGTGATATGTGGGCATAAGGAGTCTTAGCTTGCAGCGCTATTTTTTGAATATCTATTTTATCTCGAATGCTCACATCCGAAGCGTTTAGATTAAGCGAGTATATCTCCTTCTTGTATTCTATCTTTGCTCTATCTATATTGAGCTTCGAGATATTTAGAGCAAAAGTTGAGGAGGAGGCATCATCGCCTGAGAGCTTTAAAAGTTTATCTGCATCTATATAAACTCCTGATGCTCTTAAGCGTTTGAGTCTTGGAGTAGGTTTTATAAGCATTAAAAGATTGTACTCTACTTTTAATTCCTCAATCTCTACGCTATTTTTATATTTTACTCCCTTTAACACAACGCCGCTAAAGAGCGTTCCCTCCACATATTTGTACTCAACATCATACTCCTTGAGATACTTCTGTGCTAAATAGGGCACAACATCTTTTTGAAATAAAACAAAGAGCAAAACAGCTGTTATAAAGAGTGCAAACAGAGTCGTAAAGTGTAAAAAAGTATAGGCTTTTTTTATCAAAACAGCTCCCCGATATGAAAATGGATTGCATACTGTTTTGTAGGATTTTGTATATCAAAACCAACATCAATGGCGATAGGTCCAATAGGTGTTTTATAACGAAGTCCCACTCCTGCGCTGTAGTATCCATTGTCATAACTCGGCATGCTCTCGTTGCCCAAATATGTATTGTCGCTAAATACGACTCCTCTTAAATCCCCATAGATATCAAATCTTATTTCAGCCGTTGCCTCTAAAATAGAGTCTGAGCCCATTGGGTTATTTCTGCTATCCGTTGGACCTAGCTTTCTATATCCATATGCGCGGTTGCTATGCATGCCACCTGCAAAAAAATGATAAGAGGCAGGAACGAATCCATCTTTTACATCCAGCGTTGCAAAAGCTGCTCTTAATCCCACTATATAATCATCCACAGGAATAATGTAGCCTCCGGCAGCCTTAAATCTATAGTAGGTAGCATCTGATATATCGCTCTTTATAGAACCCATAATCTGGGAGTTTATGAAGTATCCGTTTGTCGGGTCTAGTATCTTATCTCTCGTGTCATAACTCCACTCTAACTTAGGAGAGATTAAAAAGAGCGAATACTCCGGAGTAAGCGCTGTATCATCGCTATCATAAGTTTTTGACTTATCAAAAAAAAGACTCTCTTTAAAAGCGTGAGGAACTCTTTTTTGTAAAAGGTAAAAATCTGCAAAAACTCTGCTCTCTTTAAAAGTGAGAAAATCCTCATTCTCATAGCCTATCTCGGAACCTGTAAAATTTTTATTTAGCAGTGGCATGTCAAAATTTGCTTTGATTGTCTGCTTAATTTGAGTTACCCTTGTCTCAATACCTATCGTCTTTAGATTGCCTAAAAAATTTCTATGTTTTAGCCCGAGTAAAAACATAACACCCTCGTCACTGCTTGCCCCTGCTCCGGCTTTAAAACGAATAGGTTTTTCATTCTCTATAGCCGTTAAAACTATATCAACGGTGTTGTTTTTCTTTATGCTTGTGCTGATTATAGCCTTTGATATTCCCTCATAGCCATACAAATTTCCATAACTATCAGCTATCTTCTTAGCTGAAAAAAGTTCGCCCTCTTGCATATATAAAAAAGACTCAAGTGTCTTGCTATCTATACTAGTAGATGGTTTTACATCTATTTTTCCAAAGTAGCATTTCTCATTTTGCAAAACCTCATATGCTAAATAAGCACTATTTTGTTCTATATCTATCCAAGCCTTTGCATCTAGCTCTACACGACAATAACTGCTGTTTGCATAGAGAAGTTTTATATCATTTTTGCTCTGCACGAATTTATTTGCATCAAAAATATCGCCCTCTTTAAAAGGTATTTTTTTACTTATATCCAACCCCGCTATATAAGTTAGGCTTCTTATGAGGATAGGCTCATTCTCCTTGATAAGGAAGGTTATAGAGTTATCATCACTCACATAAGATATAGCCGCATGGTAAAAGCCTTTTGATTTATAGTAATCTTTTAATGCCTGCATGGTCAGTTCTATATCTTTTAACTCTAGCGTAGGTTCATCGACATAAAATTCAAAAAAATGGGGTTTGTGTAACTCTAGTGCATCATAAAGCTCTCTCGATGAGATCTCTTTGTTTTTACTAAAAAAAAGCAGAGGAGCATCAGCGAGGAGGAGTGTACAAAAAAGAAAAAAGGCTAAAAGTTTTTTTTTCAACTACACTCCATTATTTATCACGCTAAATGAGCAATACCTAAAAGTGAGGGTACTCAAGCCCATTTAGAGCTAGTTGTTGTGGTACTAAAAAATACTATTTTAACTCTTTAAGAGCCTCTATAACTTCATCTAAATTTTCAAGAGGAATATGTACCTTCCACTCAGGCTCATTTTCGTTTCCTACTAAGGATATGCCGATGCTCGCTACGCTTTGACTCTTCTTGCCATAAGGCTCATCAATCTTAATTATGTTAATAACACCTTTTTTCGTTCCGCTTAATTTAATAGTTTTTGGCATAAATAATCCTTTGTTAGTGTTTCATAAGTCTAGCAATTTTACCCTGAAGTTTCAACCATAGTCTGTGTTCCATCAGTGGAAATCCTGCAAATGTTAAGCCGCTTTTAGTGATACTTTTCGTTACCCCGCTTCTTGCCGCCATAGTCGTAAAAGGCGCAATGCTTAGATGCCCTGACGTAGCGCTTTGTCCTCCCATAACAACATTTCTTCCCATGGTAGTTGAGCCTGAAATGCCTGATTGGGCAACTAGCACCGAGTATTCGCCTATAACACAGTTATGTCCGACTTGAACTAGATTGTCGATTCTAACACCACGCTTTATAAGAGTTGTCCCAAAAACTGCCCTATCTATCGTGGTTGAACTTCCGATTTCTACATCATCTTCTATAACAACATTGCCGTTTTGATAAATCTTTTTATGTTCGCCCATCTTGTTTGTAGCAAAACCAAACCCGTCGCTTCCTATAGTGGAGTTTGCATGGATGATACAATCGTTTCCAACTTTGCAATCCCTATATATAGTAACACTTGGGTAGATGATAGTGTTATCGCCTACTTGAGTATTTGCTCCTATATAAACATGCGCCATAATAGTGCAGTTTTCGCCGATTATGGCACCCTTTGCAATCTCTGCCTTTGGCGAGACAACGCTGCCTTTACCAATCTTAGGTTGTGGTAGTGTTTCATCCTCTATTGGCGGTGCAAAGTATTTTGAGAGCGTTGCCATCTCTAGGTATGGATTTTCAACCACAAGAGCAACAGTAGCATTTGGAACAAACTCTTTTGTAGATTTATCTACTATAATTGCGCCGGCGTTTGAGCTTTGTATCTCTTTTATATATTTAGAATTTGCTACAAAAGATATCTCACTCTTAGTCGCATCACGAAGAGTATTCATCTTTGTCACATCAAAACTACTGCCCTCAAAATCACACTTTAAAATTTTTACAATCTCTTTTAAATCCATATTTTTGCCCCCTACTCGTTTAGCTTCTTTATCTTTGCTTGAAGTCTTTTCCACTCTTTATGGTTCATAAGTGGAAACCCGCTATAAACTCCACCACTCTGTGTAATGCTTTTTGTAACCCCGCTTCTTGCGGTAAAAGTGCTAAACGGTGCGATACTAAGATTGTCACTAAAAGCACTCTGCCCGCTGACAACACAGTTATGCCCGAATTTTGTAGAGCCGCCTACTCCCGTTTGAGCAACAAAAAGAGAGTGTTCCCCGATATCGCAATTATGCGCGATATGGATAAAATTGTCCAGCTTTGTACCTCGTCTGATGATTGTAGAGTTAAAAATTGCCCTATCAATTGCGCAGTTAGCACCAATCTCTACATCATCTTCTATAATGACATTTCCATTTTGGAAAACTTTTATATGTTCTCCCGTTTTTGTATGAGAAAAGCCAAATCCATCGGCTCCGATTACACTTCCTGCATGTATAATACAGTTACTTCCCACAACAGAGTCTCTATAGATAGTTACATTTGGATATATAAGCGTATTATCGCCTATTTTAACATTTGTACCAATATATGCGCTAGCCATAATAGTTACGTTTGAGCCGATAGTTACGCCATTTTCAATCTTTGCCATAGCATCTACATAAGACTCCTTACCGACTATTGCAAAGGAAAGTTGCGGCTCAACGAGTTTTTTACTAAAGAGCTTCGTAGCTTCTGCCATAGAGAGAGAAACATCATCACAAACAATATAAGAGGAGTCATGCGGAAGATGCTCTATTAATGAACTTGTTATTAGAAAAGCTTTTGCTTTGGAGGATTTTAACTCGAGGGAGTATTTTTTATGAAGTGCAAATGCCAATTGTGAGGGCAAAGAGAGGGACAGCTCATTCATAGAGTCTATCTCCACATCTTTACCTATAAACGCAAGCCTTAGGTGTGAAGCGACCTCACTAAAGAACACCGGGATTATCTCTCTAGTGCTACGGCACCGCTTCTTACAATCTCTTTTGGATTGTATTTATTGATTATTTTTAAAAAGTTATCAACTCTTTTTGGCTCATCAGCAACCATGACTATAATAATATTCTCTGCGACATTAACAATTTTACCGTTATATGCAGCGCAAAGAGTTGCTATATCTGTAATATTCTCAGATGCAGGAAACTTGACGAGCGCCATCTCTTTTTCAACCAAATCAGCATGCTCGTAAACTTTCAAAACAGGTATCAGCTTATGAAGCTGCTTCGTAATCTGCTCTATAACTCTCACTGAACCCGATGTAACTATAGTCAACCGAGAGTATTTACTATCTGGAATAGGAGCAACCGTCAATGATGTGATATTGTATCCACGACCGGAAAAAAGATCAGTAATTCGAGATAATACGCTTGCTTCATTTACTACGATAACAGAGATAACTCTTCTTTCACTAGCTTCCATTATTTCTTCTTCTCCTTCTTCTCTAATAGCATCATGTTAAAAAGTGAACCGCCAGAGGGTACCATCGGCATAACGTTCTCAAGTCTCTCAACTACAACATCTATAAAAGCAACTATATTCTTCTCTAGCGCACCTTTGAGTGCTGCATCAAACTCATCTTTTGTCGTAACTCTATACCCTATTCCGCCAAATGCCTCTGCAAGTTTAACAAAGTCTGGTTGAACACTTAAGTCTGTCTCACTGTGTCTTTTGTCATAAAATAGAGTCTGCCACTGACGAACCATGCCAAGATAGTTATTGTTTAGTATGATGTTTATAACAGGTAGTTTTTTCTCAACAGCCGTCATAAGCTCCTGGCAATTCATAAGTATTGAACCATCACCCGTAAAGTTTATACTTACTTTATCTGGAGATGCTGCTTTTACACCCATAGCAGCCGGAAAACCAAAACCCATAGTTCCAAGTCCGCCGGAACTTATAAACTGTCTTGGGCGGCTAAATGGATAAAATTGTGCAGTCCACATCTGATGCTGTCCAACATCCGTAGATATATTAGCATCATCGCCTAAAAGCTCCCCGACTCTTTGTATAACCCATTGCGGCTTCAATCTATCTGTATCTTCATGATATGTTAAAGGATGTAACGTATCAAAGTTTTTAATAGTATCTTTCCACGATGTATATTTAGCAGGGTTGATACTTGATGAGAGTTTCAACATCTCCCCGACAACATTTTTAATATCGCCCACTATTGGGTAGTCGGCATTTACAAGTTTAGAGATGCTAGCGGGATCTATATCTACATGGATTACTCCCGCATTTTTAGCAAACTCGGAGAGCTTTCCTGTTACACGGTCATCAAATCTAGCACCCAAACCTATAACTAAATCCGTCTCGCTCATAGCCATATTTGCGGCATACGAACCATGCATTCCGAGCATTGAGATTAAATATTCATCATCATGGCTTAGGGTTCCTCTTGCCATAAAGGTCTCAACCGCAGGAATTCCGGTTGCATGAACCAACTCTCTTACTTCATACGCCGCATTTGAGTTGATAATTCCGCCGCCTAAATAAAACAGAGGTCTTTTTGCTTTAGCAATAGCCTCCATAGCCTTTTTAATCTGACGAGGATTTCCCTTTGTGTGAGGTTTATATGTCTCCAAACCCAACTCAATTGAGTAGTCAAAGCTTGCAATCTGAGCAGTTACATCTTTTGGAATATCTACATGCACAGGTCCCGGACGACCGCTTGAAGCTATATAAAACGCCTCTTTAAGTATACGTGGAAGATCCTTTGCATCTGTAACAAGATAGTTATGTTTTGTGCATGAACGGCTAATTCCAACTGCATCAATCTCTTGAAACGCATCTGTGCCTATAAGGCTCATAGGAACCTGCCCGCTTATTACAACTAGTGGAATTGAGTCCATATATGCATCTGCTAGTCCTGTGACGGCATTAGTAAAACCTGGACCACTTGTAATCATCGCAACGCCGACTTTTCCGCTGGCTTTTGAGTAGCCCTCCGCAGCATGAACGGCAGCTTGCTCGTGTCTAGTTAAAATATGTTCAAATTTATCTTGCTTATAAATCTCATCGTAGATATTCATAATTGCTCCACCGGGGTAGCCAAAAACCGTATCTACTCCTTCTGCAATTAAAGCTTCAATAACCATCTGCGCGCCGCTTATCTGCATAAAAGTCTCCTATCGTAAAAAATTCGCCAATTATATATAAAATGAGCTATATTGCAAGTTAAATAATGATGTCATTTTCTCACTCTAATATAGAATTAACTATCATAGAGGGTCTCCAGTTTTCGATAAAGCCCTGCTTTTGAGACTTTATATTTATTTTGGTATCTGGAAATTTTTCTTTAAAATCTTTAAAAAAACTCTCAATCTGCTCTGCTAAACCATAATAAAGTATATAGTTTTTTATCCCTATTTCCACACTTTTTTGATCTTTACTCTCTTGTAAAGCTTTGTAGAGTTGCACTATGTGAGATTTTGAAAAAACAGTGGCTATCTCCATACTTTTTGCTCTTATTGTTAAATAATTTGCCAAAATACTCCTTGCTCCTTCAATATCTGCATAAAGAGCAAGACTCTGTGCTTTTTCAAAATCACTCTCCCATTGAGCTTGAAGTTTTTTACCCTCTAAAGTCTCCTTTAAACTGGAAAACTCATCCATAATAGTATATGCAAGAGTGGTATTATCCTCTTTTATGGCAGTGAAAAATTTACGCTTAGCCTCTATCTCTGCAATCGCCATTTGCGCTTCTTCTTTAAAATCTTCAAAATCTAGTAAAATATATAATATTTTAAGTGCCTCACTAGATTCATCGTTTGTGAGCATAACTTGAACTCTCATATACAGGGAGTCTGAGTAGTTAATGAGTGCTTTGTATCCAGGGTACTCCTTTAAAAAGGGGTTCTGTTTTACAATCTCTAAAGCGAGTTTAAACTTTCTTTGCGCTATTGCCTCTTTAAATCTTTTGTATGCTCCTATATTTTGCATAAGCTCTTGGATAAGAACCGTTTTTTCGCTTATTCCCTTATATGGTGCTAAAACTTCCTTGGCTTTATGGCTAAATTTTTGATCTTGGAGATATTTTTTAGCAAGCAGCAAATCTTTTTCCCACTGAGCTTCCATTGAGATATATACTTTTGTCTCTTTATATAACGGATGAAGATTTACCAGGGCATAAGCTAAAGCAAGTTTATTGGCTTTAATAAATCCTAGAAATTTATCATATTCAGCATACTCTGAGATTAGTTTTTGCATCTGTTTATTTTTAGATGCTATTACGATGAAATCATCAAAAAGGGTTATTGCTTTTTCTTTTTCACAATTTTGAAGAAGCAGTTTTGCTCTTTGCATCGTTTTTTCCCATAAAAGCTCAAAGGTTTTATAAGCTTGTGTATAAACAAGAAGCGGATTTTTATCTATAGAGTCACTCAAAAGAGCATACTCCTTGTTTTTTAAAAGTTGAAGAAGGCGCTCTTGTCCATTAAATATATCATAAAAAAGAAGCTCTTTATTTACGCTTGCAACAACAAGCTCTTTTTTAGTTTCATCAAAACTCAAAGAGGTAATAGTATCATTTAGCTTTATATATCTCTTTGAAATCTGCTCATAATCAAGCAGACTATAAACAAATATATAGCCGAGTTTTGTGCCTAAAAAAAGAAATTCGTTCTCATTATCTACCGCTATAGCTGTAACTTCATCATGTATTGCGTTGAGTCTTGCTATGACTTTAGCTCTGTTAATATCCCAAATTATGGCACTGTTTTTATTATCAAGACTAAAAAGTCTCTCCTTGCCTAAAAAATGTACCCGCACAATAGGATCAGAGTGGGCTTTTAATTTTGCCTTTGGAGTCATCATTGCTAAATTATATAAGGAGATATTTTTATCATAACTAGAAGTTGCAACCCATTTTCCATCTTCGCTAATTGCTATATCTGTTACAGAATCTTTATGCGCAGGAAGCGTAAAGGAGAGTTTGGTACTGTTTATATCTATGCCGTATGTTATACCGTCATCACCGCAGGAGAACATATATCTACCCTGTGGATCTATTGCCACACAAGAGACTTCCCCTTGATGCCTATCTACCCTTAGGAGAAGTTTTTTACCTTCTGTCTCATAAAGCATTGATGTTTTGAGCTCTTTCAAGGCAAAATATTTGCCCTCAGAACTAAAGGAGATTACCTTTGAGCCGTATCTTGTGTGTGAAATACCCATTTTAAATTCATCTATAACATTAAGAGTTTCTCTTTGTAAATATCTTATAGTCGTAAGCGTATCAACAGTTAAAATTGTATTAGCATCTAAAATCTGTGTATATATAATCACTTCGTTAAAATTACTTTTTTTTATAGGTTTCATATTCTATTTAATCTCTTATGTAGTTCTCTTCTTTTAAGACCTTATAAATAGCATTTTGATGCTCTTCTCCTTTTGTCTCCACATGTACTGTTACATTCGCATCACCGTAATCAAGCGAGATGGAAGTTCTATCATAAGCTATGTGGACAATATTTGCATTAAGCTCTTGAAGTATCTGGGTAAAGCGCATCAAGGAACCAGGTTTATCAACCAAAGTGACCGTCAGCTTCATCTTTCTGCCTGATTTTAACAAACCTTTTTCTATAATAACAGACAAAAGTGTTACGTCCATATTTCCGCCACTTAGGACAATCGCTACTTTTTTGCCCCTTAAATACTCTAACTTGCCATGCAAAAGAGCCGCAACACCTGCAGCTCCGGCACCCTCGACTACAAGTTTTTGACTCTCAAGCAAGAAGAGAATCGCACTTGCTATCTCCTCATCGTCAACACTTATAAATCTATCGACGCTCTCTAGCATGTACCCAAGAGTAATCGGCGAAGTGTCTCGAACAGCAATACCATCAGCAATTGTTCTTACACTTAAAGTATCTATAGCAGTTTTGAGTTCAAATGAGTTTTTGAGTGCAGGCGCGCCTTTTGCACTTACTGCGATAACCTCTATTTTAGGGTTGATGCTTTTGATGGCACATGCCATGCCAGATATTAGTCCGCCACCGCCTGCTGGAATAATGACCGCGTCTAAATCTTGACACTTATCTAATATATCAAGTGCCAAAGTACCCTGTCCTGCGATAACTTCCTCATCTTCAAAAGGGTGTATAAATGTCAGAGAGTTTTTCCTGCCGTGCTCCATCGCATACGCATAAGCCTCATCATAATTACTTCCAAATAAAATAACCTCCGCGCCGTACTTTCTTACGCCGTTTATCTTTGTAAGCGGTGTAGATTCAGGCATAACGATAATAGCTTTTATATCAAACTTTGAAGCAGAGAGCGCAACTCCCTGAGCATGATTTCCAGCACTTGCTGCTATAACTCCGCATGCCTTTTGTTCATCGCTAAGAGTCGCTATTTTATTATATGCACCTCTTATTTTAAATGCCCCAGTTACTTGAAGATTCTCTTTTTTTAAATAGACTTCACAACCAGAAATTGCACTAAGATTTGGTGCGTATGAGAACGGCGTATCGACTACAATATCTTTTATGCGCTCTCTTGCTTCATATATTTTTTTTACATCAAACAAAAAAACTCCTAACTAAGTGCACGATGTTCTACCATCGTACACATATTTTGAACTACCCTCATACCGGCATTATTTGCTTTTTTTGCCGCTTCATTATTTACTATCCCTTTTTGTGCCCAGAAAACCTTTATATCCCCTCTTTCTATGCACAGATTTGCAACATTGTCGAGCTCTTTAGGTTTTCTAAATATATCTACCATATCAATCTGAAATGGGATTTCTAAAAGCGAACGATACACCTTTTCACCAAGTATAGTCTCCTCTTTTGGGTAGATAGGAACTATCTTAAACCCCTGCTCTTGCAGATATTTAGCAACTCTATGACTCGCCTTACTCTCATCAGGAGATAGCCCCACAACAGCTATAGTCTTAGTTATATAAAAAATTTCTTTTATCTCTTGTTTGTTGGAATTAATTGTCGGGAATTCACACTCCATTGAGCATCCTTTTAAAAAATAGTTAGCGATTATAGCCAAAATAGTCACAATCAACAAATTGATAATTTTTGTATAATAGTAAAAAATTTAATACGGCATGAAAGATTATGAAAAAACTAATATTAAATAAAAACATAGTTGGGCTCGGAGCCAACAGCTTTTTTACGGATTTTTCCACAGAGATGATTCTTCCTCTGCTGCCTATTTTTTTGGAGCGTTTTTTGCACGCTACAAAAACACAAATCGGCATTATTGAAGGCTTAGCTGAACTATCCGTTGCTCTGCTTATTGCCCTCTCAGGTTTCTATTCAGATAGACTCGGACGAAGAAAGAGTATCGTCGTCTTTGGATACGCTCTCTCCAATCTTATAAAACCTCTTGCTTTTTTTGCCCAAAGTGCGACAATGATTATGACTATCCGCATAGGCGATAGAGTTGCCAAAGGGATTCGCGCTGCTCCTCGCGACGCTCTTATCAGTGCTTCTACGCCAAAAGGTTCTAGCGGTTTTGTATTTGGATTTCACAAGATGATGGATGGCGCAGGTGCACTGGTCGGCTCACTGAGTGCGTTTGCTCTTTTATGGTGGCTGGGAGAGAGCGAAGAGTCGTTTCGCACCATTTTTGCGCTTAGCATCATTCCGGGGATTATCTCAATGGCAATTCTCATCTTTATAATCACGGATGTACCGTTTACTCCCTCTCCGGCTAAGCATTTTCGCCCTAATGCGCTACCTGCGCAGTTTTATTTTCTTGTGGGATTTCAGACACTCTTTAGCCTCTTTGCTATGAACTACTCTTTTATGATTTTAAAAGCGGGCGAGAACGGCATTGCCCTTGCAATCATACCGCTTGCATACGCTCTGTACAACCTCACGCAGGCTTTTTTTGCAATCCCAATAGGCAAACTTGCCGACAAATTTGGCAAAGCGGCTCTACTCTCCTCTGTCTATCTGGCTTTTGGATTGGGGGCAATAGCGATGTCTAGCGGGGGTACAATTGGAGTTTGGATTGGTTTTGCCATATATGGATTTTTTGCGGGAGGGTTTAATTCTTTGGCTAAAGCAATCATCTCAGACACCGCGCCCTATGATTTAAAAGCTACCGCATATGGAGTTTACTACACCTCAGTTGGCATTGCGACGCTTATATCTTTAAGCGTGGCAGGATGGATATGGGACAGCTATGGAAGCACTATTTTGTTTATTGCCGCTTCAATATCCGCTATTGTTTTGGCGTTTGCTCTTTTTATGATGAGAGATAGGCTCTCTCACACCAGCGAGAGCTTCTCCTGACCGATACGGTATAGTGCAAAATCGTACTTTAGCGGATCATTTTTATCAAACTCTTTTAACTTACATGTAAGTTCTATCGCGGCTTCCAAATCATAGCTTTTGCGCTCCAAAAGCCCCATTTTTTTGGAGACATTAAAAGTATGTGTATCAAGCGGAATTATAAGGTCGCCTTTGTCAACTCCACTCCATAAACCCATGTCAATATTATCCTCTCTTACCATCCAACGCAAGTACATCATCCAGCGCTTCAACGCTCCTGCTCCCTTTGTTTTTAAAGTAACTTGAGAGATTAGAAAATTGTAACCCATACTTTGATGCGGATAGATATCCTGCAAAGTTTTAATAAGCTCATTTATCCCCTCTATCGTGCTTCTGTTTTTAAGATATCCGCTTTTAAAAACCTCTTCTAGCGTACTTCTTTCGTTTAGACGTTTTAAAGCAATAAAAAGAGCTGCCACATCCTCGGACTTTTGAAATCTGTAGTAGTGGTTTTTCAGAGCCTCTCTTATCTCATCGTCATTTTTAGCAAGAAGCGAAAAATCAAGAGAGTTTAAAAACTTCACTATCTGCTTTACGTTTCCGTATGCAAATAGTGCACAGATAAGGGAGATGGTCTGGTCTTTATACTTATGCGCAACCATTATAGGGTCTAGCCGCTCCTCGCAAATCTCGCCCTCGCAGTTGCGTTTTGCGACTTCTAAATCAAGTATTTCTTTAATATTTATATCGCTCAATTCTCAAACCTTAAAAATATTATAAATTTTTTAAGCGTATGCTAACACAAAATATCAATATTTAAACAAATAAATTTTGAATATTTATACATAATTTATTTTCATTAAAAAATATGTCATTTTGAAATATTTTTCTTTTTTTATAAATAATAGAGGCTCTTACTAATGCAAATGATAAAGTTTTTTTCGCTCACTTGAACCTGCTATGTTTAGCTGTTTTCTGTACTTCGCGATGGTGCGTCTTACCATCTGAACTTTGAACTTATCTTGAATAAACTCCAAAAGCTTCATGTCACTTAGAGGTTTTGCTCGATTTTCCTGTTTTACTAAACTTACCACAAACTCTTTTATTGCCGCGTTTGAGACATCTTCATCTATGGCAGTGGTAAAAAACTCTTTCATGGCAAATATGCCTCTGTTACATGCTATATATTTGTTCGCAATTGCTCTTGAGATGGTTGATGGATTGTGCCCAAACTCATCTGCTAGAGTTTTTAGTGTTAGCGGCATAATCGCTCCGCCTGTAAAAAACTGATACTGATACTCCACTATCATTAGCCCTACTTTATAAAGTGTCGCTTTTCTCATATCAAGAGCATCAACCAAACTTTTTGCCTCTTTAATTTTTTGCGAGATAAACTCATGTTCGACTCCATAGTTCGCATCTATATGGATTGTCGGGTAATAGGCATCGTTTAGTTTAACCTCTATCTGCTCCTCGTCGTTAAAATATATCATCAAATCCGGAACCACATGCGAGGACTCCTCTTGATACTCAATTGCAGGAGGATTTTTAAAAGTTCCAAGCACACGCATTACCTCGGCAAAATTTTTCTCATCTGAGTAGGCATAAATATTTTGTAAATCCTCTATCACTTTTATAGCAAAAGAGTACGCTTCATCGCTTATATCAGAACTATCTAACTGAAATAAAAAGGATTCCGAGAGATTTTTAGCGCCTACGCCTACGGGCTCTACATGCGCAAATCTAAGGCGTATTTTTTCAAACTCTGCTATATCGATGGAGTTATTTTTACAAAACTCTTCACTATCTCCTTCATAATATCCGTTTTCATCAAGGTTTTCAACGACGAAGGAGGCAATTTTCTGTGAGATGGGAGTAGGAAAAAGAGGCGCCTCAAGCTGCTCATCTAATACATCAAAAAGAGATCGACTCTGAATAGTCAAAGCCTCTATTTGTTCAGTTCTTGAGTTATTTACAGAGCCGCTTATAATTTTTTTGGGAATTTTACTCTCAAAGCTCTCTTCATATCCGCATTTTACTTCCACAACGGGATTTGACTCAATAAACGGCGACATTGCCTCATTCAAATCACTTAGACTTGAGTGCAAAATCGGAAGCCAATTGCGCAGTGTATTTGAGAGCTTGTGCTTGTTCTCTACACTTTGTGTCTGTCTTAATGCCGCCATGTTTTATAAGCCCCTAAAGCTTATATTCCTCGCCTAGATAGTGTTTTCTTACATCTGCATTTTGTCCTATTTCAGCACTAGTTCCGCTTGCTAAAAGCGAGCCAGATTTAATAACATAGGCTCTGTCGCAAACATCAAGAGTCTCACGTACATTATGGTCTGTAATAAGTACGCCAATTCCATATGATGCAAGTTGTCTTATGACTGTTTGAATATCCATAACAGCTATAGGGTCAACACCGGCGAATGGTTCATCAAGAAGCAAAAACTTGGGCGAATTTACTAAAGCACGAGCTATCTCGACACGTCGTCTCTCACCGCCGCTTAGACTTACCCCCTTTCTATAGCGAATCGGCTCAATATTAAACATATCAAGAAGCTCCAATATCCGCTTTTCTTGAGCTTCTTTATCCTTTATCTTTACCTCTGCAGCAATTAAAAGATTATCCTCGACACTTAAATCTTTAAAGATGGAAGCCTCTTGGGGAAGGTAGCCTATCCCTTTTAAAGCTCTTATATGCAAAGGCATGCCGGAGAGGTTTTCATCATCAAAAAACACCTCCCCGCCGCTTGATTCAACTAATCCGCAAATCATATAAAAGGTTGTTGTTTTACCAGCTCCGTTTGGTCCCAAAAGTCCTACTACCTCGCCGCTTTTAACCTCAAGGCTCATTCCTTTTACTATCTCTAAATCTTTTATTTTTTTCTTAAGTTCTACTGCTTTTAGTGTGTGCATATTCTATACTCTCTCTTATCATCAGAAATTTTTTCTATCTCTATCGTTATGTTCTTAATCTCAGCCAAATTTAAAATCCCAGCTAACTCATCATCGCCCCACTCTACAAAATGAAGCCCCTCTCTCTCAAGCTCCTCTAACATTCCCAAAGAGATAAAGTGATCCAACCCATGGTTGTATAAATCATAATGAAAGACTCTCTCTCCATAGCAGTGTTGAAGAGAAAATGTGGGTGACGTTACTTCCTCATTGATGCCTAAATACTTTACTGCCGTTTTTACAAAAGTTGTTTTCCCAGCAGCCAAATCTCCGCGCAAAATAACCACGCCACTGCAAAAATTTTTAACAATATCCTCAGCTAAAGCATCAAGCTCCTCTAAAGAAAGTAGATATTTTCTCATAATTTGTTTGATATTTCAAAGATTTGTTTGAGCTTATCTTTGGCTTTTGATTTTTTTATGGCTTCTTGTGCCATCTCTAAGCCATCTTGAATATCCCGAGCCAAACCATCAACCATAAGAGCCGAAGCAGCATTTATAAGCACAATATCTCTTTGTGCATCTGTTGCCTTAGAGTCAAGAATATTATATAAAATCTGCGCATTCTCTTTTGCATCTCCGCCGACTATTGCGCTAAGAGGAGCTTTTTTTATACCATACTCCTGCGGGTCGATTATAAACTCATGAAGCTTACCGTCTTTTAACCGTGAAGCGTATGTAATGTCGCTAATGCTTATCTCATCCATCTTCTCTCTTGAACTTACCACCATACTTGAAGTCGCGCCATTCATCTTTAGTGCCTCAGCTATTTTTGGAACAAATGATTTATGAAACACTCCCAGAAGAGACTTTTTTGCTCCGGCTGGATTTGTAAGCGGACCTAGGATGTTGAAAATCGTCTTATCGGGTATGGTTTTTCTAACGGGTATGATAAACTTCATCGCAGGATGGTGATTTTGTGCAAACATAAAAGTAAAACCGCTTTCCTCAAGAAGTCTGGCACTCTTTTTTATGTCTAAATCAAGCCTGATTCCTAGCTCCTCAAACATATCTGCACTTCCGGATTTTGAGGTAACTGAGCGACTTCCATGTTTTGCCACCATACTTCCGCATGAAGCCGTTATTATAGCTACGGTTGAAGAGATATTAAAACTTCCTATCTTGTCTCCGCCGGTTCCTACGATGTCAATAACTCTTGCGCGCAAATCCTCAGATATAGGCAACTCAATTGCAAAAGAGCGCATAACTTCTGCAGCAGCAGCTATGGTTTGAACTTGGGTGTTTTCATCAAGCTTTAGTCTTAAGAGAAACTCTCTCATCTGCTTATCGTTCATTTCATGCTTAAAGAGTGACATAAATGATTTTTTTGCCTCCTCGTAGTTCATGAAATCTCCTTTACATACTCTTCTTGAAGACTCTTTGGCGTCGATTTTGTCTGAGGAATCTGCACTACCTCATACTTTTTTACGGAATTTAGATAGTTTATAGTCACTACGTCTCCCACGGCAACATTTTTACTCGCTTTTGCAACAACACCATTTATAAGTACGACACCGTTTGCTATCATATCCTGTGACACTGAACGTCTTTTTGTAATATTTACCGAATTTAAAAATTTATCTATTCTCATCCAGACCTACACTCTCATTTTTTTGGCATATTGTAGAGTAATAAAACTGAAAATAATGTAAGAAGTGGAACATTTTTTGCGTCAAATAAAAAATTTCTAAAACAAATATAAAAAATATTTAACGTATGCTATACTTAAAGATAAATTTTATTAAGGTTTTGCATTGTTTAAATTTCATCTTAACAAAAAAATATTTTGGATTGTTGCTCTTCTTATAATTTTATCTAATTCTATTTTAACTATTTACATATATCAACAAAAACAAAAAGATATACAAGAAAGAGCGTTATCAATGAGTGAAACACTCAAAAGTTACTTTATCGCTATGCGCTATGTTTATCATAAACAGTTTTTAAGTAGCGGTTTAGATTTTAACGACTCTACTATCGGCTTTTTGCCAGCCCATGCCTCAACACTTATAAGTGATAAATTTTCAGAGATTTCCAAAGACAACATAACCATAAGAAATGTAACAGATAGACCTAGAAACCTAAAAAATATGGCAGATTCGTTTGAACTTGAAGCCATTGATTTTTTTAAAAACAACCCGCACGAAAATATTCGCATCAAAAAAATTAAACAAGATTCAAAAAGTGTTATACATTATACAGCACCACTTTTTATTGAGAAATACTGCCTCGCGTGTCACGGCAAAAGAGAGGAGGTTTTACCATCTATAAGAGAGAGATACGATACGGCTTATGATTATAAAGTAGGGGACTTACGAGGCATTACAAGCATTAAGATTCCTATCGACCAGCTAGAACTCACTTCCACAAGAAACTTTTATGAAATCGCTATTTTTCTTTGGCTTACAATATTTTTTCTGCTCTTTATAGTCTATTTTGCCATCAAAAAATTAACTCTTAAAGATGTTGAACAAAAAACAGTTCTTCAAAAAGAGGTAAAAATAAAAACGGCAGATTTGCAAGAACAAAAGAATGAACTGCAACTTGCAAATGAAAAACAAAAACATCTTTTTTCTATACTAAGAACGGTTACAGACTGTAATCAAATTTTAATTACAGCTACGAGTATCGACGAGCTCATAGAAAAGACAGCTGCCTCAATGCACTCAAACACAACCTTTTTCAGTGTTAAAATACTACTTTTTCAAAATGCTAAACTGACTCTAAAAGCATCTGTCGGACTAAATGAAGACTTTAATGTACTCCCTTTAGAGATAGACGTTTTTCAAAACAACAAATCTGTTCTAATTAAACATTTTGATGAAAGCTTGCCGCTACAATACAAAGAAAAAATGAAAAAGTACAATATAAGCGAAATCTACCTAACTCCTCTTAGAAAAAATTACCATGCAAAAAAAGCTCTTGGCGTTATAAGTATTTGCACAACTAAGGAAAAAGGGCTAAGTAAAGAGGAACGAAATATGATAAATGAACTTGCAGGGGATATAGGTTTTGCCATCAACTCTTTTTATCAAAAAGAGGCAATCAATCAACTCTCTTTTTATGATTCACTTACTTTTTTGCCAAATCTAAAACTGTTTGAGCAACATCTATCTCAAGCATTAATCGATAGCGATAAAAATTTAAAATACGGTGCGATTTTATTTTTGGATCTTGATAATTTTAAAGATATAAATGACTTAATGGGCAATGACATAGGAAATATTGTATTACAACAAAGCGCTCAAAGGTTAGTCTCTATAACTCAAACAAATTCTATTACTGCAAGATACAGCGGAGACAAGTTCTCTATTCTTTTAGAAAATCTCTCTTTAAAAGAGGAGGAAGCTGCCGTCATTGCTGAAAACTTTGCAAAAGAGATACAGAAGATATTAAAGGAAGCTTTTGTTATAGAAGAAAAATCTTTTTATCTCACATGCAGCATAGGAATTGTACTCTTTTTGAAGCGTGAAGTAAATTTAAATATACTATTCAATCAAGCTGAATACGCTATGAGAAGCGCAAAAAATGATGGAAAAAATGCTATTCGTTTTTATGATGAGTCTCTTCAGCATGTAACGAAATATAGACTACAGATGCTTCTTGAACTCAAAAAAGCTCTTGAGCAAAAAGAGCTTGTTCTATACTACCAAAAACAATTTGACATAGATGAAAAAGTTGTCGGCGCGGAAGCTCTTATAAGGTGGATGCACCCAGAACGAGGGATGATTCCTCCTATGGAATTTATCCCGCTAGCAGAAGAGTATGGCATCATAAAAGAGATAGGTCGCTTTGTACTTGAGAGTGCAACAGACCAACTTGTGCTCTTTAGAGATAACCCGATTAAAAAGACCTGGAGAATCTCAGTCAACGTAAGTCCAATTCAGTTTAAAGAGAAGGGATTTGTTGAGAATCTCAAATCCCTTATTGACTCTAAAAATATAGACCCCACAAATATAAGAATTGAAATAACAGAGGGTGTTTTTATAGACGACCAAGAGAAGATTACACGAAAAATAGAGGCTTTAAAAAGTTTTGGTATATCAATTTCTATAGATGATTTTGGAACAGGATATTCAAATCTGAACTATCTAAAAAATCTACAAATTGATGAATTAAAAATCGATAAATCTTTTGTTTCTAGCCTCAACAAGAGCGACTCTGACAAAACAATAGTTAAAACCATAATCATGATGGGCAAAGAATTCAACTTTGATGTTATCGCCGAGGGCGTTGAGACAAAAGAGCAGTTTGAGCTTTTAAAAGAGCTTGGATGTGATTTTTTTCAAGGATATCTATTTGCAAAACCTTGTAGTATTGAAGATATAGAGTCTAAATCATGCAAATAGATAGAGTAAAAATAATTAAAAATGCTATTTTAGTTATAGTATCTATTATAGTGATTTTGCTGCTGGTTTTGGGAGTTTTAAATTCAAGCTTTAACAAACTTAAAAAATATGATATCGAGACAAAAATCTCAAAAGACAACTTTTTTAGTCGTGCTGTCTCCTCAAGTCTAAGCAACAGCATGGAAGTAACTATAATTAGTGCTACAGAAGCAAACCTCGGTGACTTTGTTTTTAATATCTCAGGCAAAGAAAAACTTATCGCCAATATATCTATAAAGTACAAACTTACTAACAAAAGCAGTTCTTGGTTAAACGGCAACAGTGATGCAAAAGATGAGATACTAAAAAAAGGAGTTATTTTAAGAGATGCTACTATAAATGCTATGCTTGGTTACTCTTCTGCAAACATAAACAGTGAAAAAATGAGAAAAAAAATAAAAAATATACTCAATAATAATTTAAGTAACACAGAAGTAGAAGAAGTCTATTTTAATCAATTTATAGTTCAGTGACAAACTTTATTAAAATATTAAACTTCTTCAGCAGATAATCAAGATTATGTTTAAAATTGCTTCTGCAAAAACGGTATAATTTGCTTTTTACGGCTTAATACTCCATCTAACCACGCTTGGTTATCCTGAAGTTTTGTGTTAAGTGCTTTTTCTACTCTGCTTGCATCATCACTAAGCACTAAAAGCTGAGATCCTTCTTTCATAATATCAGTCAAAAGAATTATAATAGTATGAAGCTCGCTCTCCTGCTTCATAAGTTTCATATCTGAAAAAAGATCATTTATCCTATTGTTTAGCGCAGAGATATCAACCATCTCAAGCTGACCTATTCCCACTTTTGTGCCGTTCATATCAAACTCTTTATAATCTCTTGTATTTAAATTTCTAGCACTTGCACCATCTATTGCGGATTTTGCAATAAACATCTCCATAGCAAGTGCCTTATAATCATCAATACCGCAAATTACTGAAAGCTCTTTTACAACTTTTGTGTCAATCTTTGTGCATGTCGGGGATTTAAAAATGACAGTATCACTCAAAATTGCACACATCATCATGCCAGCTATATCTTTTGGAATCTCTACTTTATGATAATCATACATCTCTTTAATAACTGTATTTGAACATCCTATAGGGCGAATCCAACACTCAAGCGGAGCATCTGTTGTAATGTCACCTAATTTATGATGATCTACTATGCCTAAAATAGTCGCCTCTTTTATATCTTTTGGAGCTTGTGCAAGGTCTGAAAAATCAACAAGATAAACACTCTCGCCTGCATAAGAAGTTTTTAACTGCGGAGTTTCTGCTTTAAACTTTTTAAGTATAAACTCCGTCTCTGGAGATATATCGCCTTGGCGCGCAGGG
>NZ_JALNZY010000103.1 GCF_023229105.1 Sulfurimonas sp. | reverse complement strand
TTTTGAAAGCCCTATTTTTAGGGATTTAAAGAAGTATGGTACCAGAGAGGGGATTTGAACCCCTAAGCCCGAAGGCAGCGGATTTTGAATCCGCCGTGTATACCGTTCCACCACTCTGGCTTAAAAACGAAATAATAGTGACTTATTACTTAAATCTAAGTTATGCACTCAAAAAGTAAATGGATTTTTGCCGATATAGTTTGAGTGGAACTTATTTTGCTTAATATTTTATATATTATTTGCATATAAGATAAAAATTATGGGGTGTGCTATGAGAATTACAAGCAATATGTATTACAAGAGTATATATTCTCAGAGTAATTCACAATTAACTGAGAATCTTTTTAATGTAAATAAGCAAATAGCATCAGAACTCAATATTCAGTATGCTCATGATGATATAAGAACATTTACTGAAACCATGAGACTAGATAATGAGATATCAACCCTCGGACAGGTAAAAAACAGCACTAAGAGTGCTCTTAAAATGTCTGATCAATCAGATGCTATTTTAAATGAATTTGAAACATCTATGAATCGTATGAGAACTCTTTTGTTGGGTGCCGCAAATGAAACTAATAGTGAGGCTTCTCTTGATGCAACTGCTCAGGAGCTTAGATCTATAGAAGAACATTTTAGAAATTTGGCAAATACTTCTATAAGTGGGCAGTATATTTTTTCAGGTTCTGCCGTTGATGTAAAGCCGATTTCGGAAGATGGTTCGTATATGGGTAATGACGGATTATTAAAAGCATTTACCGGTTCAAAAACATCACAACAGTACAACATAAGTGGAGATGAGCTTTTTCTTGGTGAAAAGAAGTTGGTAAAAAGAGAAGTAACGACAAATGTTGTTCAAACTAACTTAAGTATGAAATATCCTGATTTCTTAGATTCTGCCGTGCAAGGCAATTCTAGGCATATTACAAGTAGTGATACCATTCGTGATTTGATGGGAGATGGCGATAATGTGGTAGACGTAGGAGTGCCAAAGCACTTCTTTTATATCAGTGGAACAACAAGCAGTGGAACTTCTTTCAAAGAAAAAGTTTCTATGAGCGATGATGAGAAGATTGACGATCTGCTAAAAAAAATTGGTGATATATATGGGAACACTCCTGAAATTAATGTTGTTAATGTCAGTATGAATCTAAATGGGCAAATTGTAATAGAAGATAAGATAAAAGGCTCAAGTAAAATAGATTTTCATATGGTTGGTGCCACTGATTTGCAAAATGGCGGAACAGCATTGGATGAGGCTAACATAGACAATTTGGCTGTCTATGGCGCAAACGTAGGGCAAATCGACAATCTAGGCTTGGGTGAGACAAGCTTTGATAAAATAATGTTTGGTACTTCAACAGCGGCAAATTCGAATCTTCATGTAAAAGAGTTTATGAAATCATCTTTAACCTCGGCTGATAGCGTTGCCGCAACAAACGGTATCGAAGGCACTATATATGACAGAACCCAATTTAGTAAAGATGGTGCAAGACTCTCTTCTGCAACTCCGCAAATTGTTAAAGAGACAAATGCATTTGCGACTGCTTCAACTAAACTCTCAGAAGTAGCGGACCTCTCTCAAGGAGTGGCGGGAACACTTAACGGAACATCTTTTGTCGTGGAGGGAACCGATGTTAACGGAATTGCTTATAGTGCACAGGTTGATTTATTAGCCGGAGGTTCAACCTTTAGTGTTGGTGGCAATACTTACAATATCTATAATGCTGAAACGCCAAGAGCAGCTGTAGATGGCGATAAGATGACATACAAGCAGTTTATGGATGTCGTAAATATGCTCTCTACTAATAAGCTGCCAGCTAATACACCGGGAAGTTCAGCAGAATATGATGATGCTATTAAGGCGGCTGATATTATGGGGAGGACATTTTTAAGTCATGACGGGAAAATGCAGTTTGAAGAGATTGGCAAAAGCAATACAAAAGCAACACTTGCAATCTATGATGCAAACAGTGCTGATTTTAGTGCTGATGCTTCTGTTATGACTTTTAATACAAATAATGCCATAACTGTGCGTGATCCAAAGACAGATTTTTTTAAGACTTTAGATGAGATTATAAAATCAGTTGAAAATTACAAGCTCTATCCAGACAGCAGTTCTGGAGATGCAAGGAACGTAGGTATAGAAAACGCTATAGCCATGATGGATGACCTTCAAGATCATGTTTACAGAGCCCACTCTCAGGTTGGTGTACAGACAAATGCATTAGACACATCATTGCAAAGAACTGAACTTCTAGATATAAGCTCTAAAAGCTTAAGATCAGCTATAATTGATACAGATATGGCTGAGGCTTCACTGACTTTGGCAAAACTAAATACTAATTATGAAGCAATGCTCGCAACGGCGGCTAAAGTTTCAAAACTTAGTTTAGTCTATTATCTGTAATATAGCCCAAAAAATCCTTTATAAAGCATTTTTTGTTATACTTCACTTTCATTAATACCGATTAAATTTAATCTTTTTAAGGTAAAAAAGGAAGTTATAGTTTGAAAGACACTATATTTATAATAAGTTTTGGTATATTAGTATACCTTGGATTTGCTACGCTTTTAGGAGACACTGCTCTAATGGGCAGTTATGGGGCTACATTTGCTTCATATAATCATAAATATTTTGGTTATACGTCTTACATATATATTTTCGCTTTTATGATTCCTCTTTACTATTTTTATAAAGACAGCAGATTAAATATAAGAAAAATTGAGCTGATAGTTGCCTCTTTTTTGGTGCTTTTTTCATTCTTATTAGCTCAGGCACTGCTTATAACAGATAACTTGCGCGGAGAAATCGGTGCCAATTTTTCTGACTTTCTATCTCCA
The DNA here is from genome assembly GCF_023229105.1 of Sulfurimonas sp. Taxonomy (GTDB): domain Bacteria; phylum Campylobacterota; class Campylobacteria; order Campylobacterales; family Sulfurimonadaceae; genus Sulfurimonas. Next base: position 3,039 of record NZ_JALNZY010000103.1, on the reverse strand, counting down.
TATATAGGAACATTCGGGCTTTGGACTTTTTGGTTTATTATCACGCTTTTGCCTGTGGTTATTGTTTTTGATAAAAGTGCTCATGAGATGGTGGATATATTTTTAAATAAAGTAAAAAAGAGATTTTTCAATCCTCAAAGCATTGCATCTAAAGAGATGAAAAAACAGAATAAGAGCAGATACGTAGAAGAAAAAAAAGCTGAGCAGAAAAATCTCCAAAAACAGGAGTTTAACAAAGATATTTCTGATGATTGTTTTGAGGAGGAGATAGATAAACCGGCTTACCTCAGAAAAGAGGTTGTCTCAAAAAAAGAGCAGCCAGAAGCACGCACAAAGTTACCTGAGGTAAAACAGCAAAATATAGTGGAACTTGTAAATGAGATAAAAGAGCAAAAAAATGCAATCATAGTTGATGAGCTTGAAGAAAATGCAAAACTTTTAGAGTCTATTGAAAAAGGAGAGGTTGAAAAGCCGAAAAACTTTAAGCTTCCTTCTGTTGACTTTTTGCAAAAACCAAACAATAAAACACACAGCGTAGATGAGAGCGAGTTGGATGGTAAGATAAAATTTCTTATAGAAAAACTTGCACATTTTAAGATAGAGGGCGATGTTGTAAGAACATATGCAGGTCCGGTAGTTTCAACTTTTGAGTTTAAGCCCGCGGCAAATGTAAAAGTTTCTCGCATTTTAAATCTTCAAGACGATTTAGCGATGGCTCTCTCGGCCGAGACTATCCGTATACAAGCTCCAATTCCAGGTAAAGATGTTGTCGGAATAGAGATACCAAATGAAAAAATAGACACAATTTTTCTTAGAGATTTAATCGATAGCAAGCTTTTTAAAGAGTCCTCCTCTCCTCTTACTATCGTGCTGGGAAAGGATATAGTAGGAAAACCCTTTATAACGGATTTGAAAAAACTCCCCCACCTCTTAATAGCGGGAACAACCGGAAGCGGTAAAAGTGTAGGGATAAATGCCATGATACTCTCGCTTTTATATAAAAATTCGCCTGATCAGCTTAGACTTCTTATGATTGACCCTAAGATGCTTGAGTTCTCTATCTACAACGATATTCCTCATCTGCTAACTCCCGTTATTACAAAGGCAAAGCAAGCTATTGTTGCTCTTAACAATATGGTTGGAGAGATGGAGAGACGCTACTCTTTAATGAGTGAAAACAGAACAAAAAATATAGAGAACTACAACGACAAAGTTAAAAAAACCGGCGGCGAGCACCTTCCATATATTGTTGTAATCATAGATGAATTGGCTGATTTGATGATGACAAGCGGAAAAGATGTCGAACACTCTATAGCGAGATTGGCGCAGATGGCAAGAGCATCGGGGATACATCTTGTTGTGGCAACTCAAAGACCTTCCGTGGATGTCGTAACAGGACTTATCAAAGCAAATCTTCCCTCTCGCATCTCGTACAGAGTAGGGCAGAAAGTTGACTCTAAGATTATTTTAGACCAACAGGGTGCGGAATCACTTTTAGGAAAAGGGGATATGCTTTTTACTCCTCCCGGCTCAACGGGCTTGGTGCGCCTACATGCACCATGGAGTACAGAGGAGGAGATAGAAAAAATTGTAGATTTTATAAAATCACAAAGAGAGCCAAACTATGACAAGCGTTTTTTGCTCGAAGAGAGTGAAGATAATTCATCATCAAACGACACATACGAGGAGCTTGATCCTCTCTTTGGCGAAGCTAGAAATGTTGTTTTAACAGATAGAAAAACTTCTATATCCTATCTTCAAAGAAAACTTCAAATTGGTTATAACAAATCCGCAAGACTTATAGAGCAACTAGAGGGAGAAGGGGTGTTGTCCTCTCCAAACTCCAAAGGTATCCGTGAAATACTCTAATGCATAAAGCACATTTTATTTTTACTAGATTTCACAACTCCTTTAGTGTACATGTAGAAAATTTAGAGCAATTATCTGTAGAGCAGATACAAGCTATAGAGTCCTTTGTAAAACTCAGAAAGGGCTTTTTTGATTTTGGCACTTACGCTTTTGTTATTCAAAAAAGATTAGAATTTAGCGAGTTTGTATCGCTTTTACAAAAGAGTTCAATCAATGCAGTTTGTGAAGAGAATTTTCTAGTAGCACAGCAGACGCAAAGAGTTGAGTTTGGAAAATACAAGGGACTATGCTATAAAGATTTGCCAGATTCTTATCTTTTATGGTTAAAAAGTAACTATAGCGGTAAAAACAGAGAGATAATTGATGCCGAATTAAATTTTAGAAATCTATAGTGTTACAAAAATAAACACATTTTGAATAATATTCATTGCCTATGTTTACTTTTGTAACACTGTCATCTTAGCGTTTGTATATTTAGTTATAATCTCCTATTAAATTTATAAACAGGAATAACAATGGCATTTTTACAAGCATATACAGCGCATGAACAAGAAAGAGCGGAACTTGGCGTACCGCCGCTTCCACTTTCTGCTAAGCAAACAGCAGAATTAATAGAGTTAATTAAGAGCAACTATACAGATGAGCTATTGGACCTTCTTACAAATCGCGTATCTCCGGGTGTTGATGATGCAGCATATGTAAAGGCTGCCTTTTTAAATGATATTGCATCTGAAAAAATAGCTGTTAAGGGAATTGCTCCTGCGCATGCGGCTAAAATCATGGGTATGATGCTAGGTGGTTACAATGTTAAACCTCTAGTAGATTGTTTAACTTCTGCAAATAGCGAAGTTGTTAAAGCTGCTGTTGAAGCTCTTAAGCACACACTTCTTGTTTATGACGCATTTAACGATGTTGAAGAGTTGTATAAAGCTGGGAATCCCCATGCAGTAGAAGTTATGAACTCATGGGCAAATGCCGAGTGGTTTACTTCTAAGCCCGCGCTTGCGGATGAGATTACGGTTACTGTATTTAAAGTTCCTGGCGAGACAAATACGGATGACCTCTCTCCTGCTTCTGAAGCGTTTACCCGTTCTGATATTCCACTCCATGCAAACTCTATGCTTGTAGCAAAGATGGACGACCCTATCAATACTATTAAAAAATTAAAAG
>NZ_JALNZY010000102.1 GCF_023229105.1 Sulfurimonas sp. | reverse complement strand
AGTCTGGATCGGTAGAGTCTGCAACTAAAATATCGCCTCTGTTAAAGCGCTCAAACTCCGTTGTGTCATTTATGATGGTTACTTTTCCCGAGCCGATTTTATCGCCGACTGCTCGTCCTGATGTTAAAACTTTTGCACCTTTTATATTCATGGAGTAGCGCTTAAAAGAGATGTTTTGCATAAGGTTACTTTGCACAGTCTCAGGTCTTGCTTGAACGATGTAGAGTTTTGAGTTATCTGCATCTTTTGCCCACTCAATATCCATAGCACGCCCATAGTGCTCTTCAATAATAAGTGCCTGTTTTGCAAGCTCCATAATCTCATCATCATTTATAGAGAAACTGTTTTGCTCCTCTTTTGAAGTGGCTATATTTATTGTGCGTGATTTTTTATCATAGAGCATCTTCTCTTTTTTGCTTCCCAAAGAGCGTTTAAGTATTGCTTCTTTGCCCTTTTTTAGTGTGAGCTTAAAGACAAAAAACTCATCTGCATTTACTCGCCCGCTAACAACATTTTCACCCAATCCCCAGATTGAGTTTATAAGTATAAGGTTTTCTGAGCCGCTCTCCGTGTCAATCGTGAACATAATTCCGCTTGAGGAGGTGTCGCTTCTGACCATTTTTTGCACACCTATCGATAGAGCAACTTTGAAGTGGCTGTATCCGCGGCTTGTGCGGTAGCTGATGGCTCTGTCGGTAAAGAGTGAAGCAAAACATCTCAAAACACTGTCTAGCAGCTCCTTCTCGCTGCTTACATTTAAAAAAGTCTCCTGCTGTCCTGCAAAAGAGGCATCAGGGAGATCTTCCGCCGTTGCCGAAGAGCGAACAGCTACATCAACCGTATCCTTTTTGTACTCCTGCGAGAGTGTTTTGTATGCGCTAAGAAGCTCCTCTATAAGAGTTTTTGGAAGGTGGGAGTTTAAGATAAGAGAGCGAACTTTTTCTCCACGCTCTTGAAGATTCTTTGTGTCATGTATATCCAAATCATCCAAGATAGAGGCTATTTTCTCTTTTATATCATTCTCTTTTAAAAGAAGCCAGTACGCATCACTTGTGGTTGCAAATCCATTTGGAATAGTAACGCCCTTTGGGGTAAGATTTTGGTACATCTCTCCAAGCGAAGCATTTTTGCCGCCGACTATCGGAACATCATTTATATTTAATTCGTTAAAAAACCGTATATATTTCATAAAACATCCTTTTTGTATTTTGTACCTAGATTTTTGTAAAACTCCATCTCATCCTCGCTGAGAATACGTATTAGATTTGTAGAACCGCTTACTCCCATCGGACCTCCAGCTGTTAGGATATATCTCTTTGTTTTGTCTAAAACACCCTTGCTCATTCCTTTGTTCATCGTATCTTTAAGAGCTTGACTAAGCGAACCTCTCTTTACGCTAAAAGCAGGAACAACGCCCCAGGAGAGGGTAAGTTGTCTTCTTACTTTGTCATCATGCGTGATAGCATATATCGGTTTGTTCGGATGATACTTTGCCAATTTTCTAGCAGAGTTGCCAGAGTTTGTAAGAGATAAAATCCCTTCTGCATTCAAATCTCTTGAGAGTCTAACCGCGGACTCGACTATGGCATTTGTGGTATCTTCATACGAGTCTTCGTAAAATCTATTATACGGATACTCCTTTTCAGCCTCTCTTATAGTCTCAAACATTGTCTTTACTGCCAATACCGGATAATCCCCAATAGCGCTCTCCTCTGAGAGCATCACCGCATCAGTTCCATCTAAAACGGCATTGGCGATATCGCTTATCTCCGCTCTTGTGGCTCTTTGGCTTTTTGTCATGGAGAGGAGCATCTGAGTTGCGGTAATAACGGGTTTTGATGCTTTGTTTGCTTTTTTAATAAGCATTTTTTGTATATTTGGAACCTCGTAAAACGGTACCTCTATTCCTAAATCCCCACGCGCAACCATAATACCATCACTAGCATCTATGATAGCATCAATATTTTTGAGGGCATCAAATTTTTCTATTTTTGCAATAAGCATCTGGGTGCCGCCGTGTTTATGCACTATCTCTCTTGCACTAAGCATATCTTGGGTATTTTGAACAAAAGAGATAGCCATAAAATCAACGCCGTTAGTCACTCCCCACTCTATATCACGCTTGTCTTTTTTTGTCAAAACTTCAATATCGATATGGGTGTTTGGAAAATTCACACCTTTTTTACTACTTAAAATACCGTCATTTTCTATAGTTGCAAAAACAGAGTCATCGCTGATGCTTGTTACTTTTGCACGGATGATGCCGTCATAAAGATATATAAACTGACCAATATTTAACTTTTTTAAAATCTCTTTTTGGTTGAGCGTCAACCTGTAGTGAGTATCATCTACTTTATGCCCGAGTATCTTCTTCTTGACAAACTCCAAAATATCCCCGCTTCTTAGCTCAAAACTGCTCTCAAGTTCGCCAATACGAATTTTTGGACCGCTTATATCTTGAAGCACCCCGACAATCAAACCTGTTTTTTTCATTACCTCTCTTATGCGAGAGAGCACGGTCGAGTGGTACTCATAATCTCCATGGGAAAAATTGAGTCTAAAAACATTTACACCTGCTCTTACAAGCTCCTCTAGTTTCTCTACGCTATCACTGGCAGGACCGACCGTGGCTACAATTTTTGTTCTTTTTTTCATGACTTATGCTCCATCTTGTCTGGGGTCGAGATTTGGGGATATAGCCCCAGAGACACTGGGCATGTTTACAAAAATACTCATATCTTTATCAGGAATTTTCTCCTTTGAGAGCGCGTAGAAGCCCAGAAAAAGACTTAGTATGAAAAAAGAGAAGAAGATAAAGTTCTCAAAGAAGTAGGATCCTACCCCGATAAACAAAGGAGCCGCAAAGGAGCCTAACCCGTAAGCAAAGAGTAGTGTTCTACTTATCTCTAAAATGTTTTTGTTCTCATCAACGACATCATTTGCTCTTGCCATTGCCAGAGGATAAAGAGAAAATATCCCGACTCCAAGAAGCGCTCCAAGCAGGTAAAAGTAGTATTTATCATAAGAAGATAGGAGAAAACAAGCAGAAATAAATGCAATAAAAAAACTGCTAAAGGCTATCATCTTTCTTCTTCCGAGTTTGTCTGAGAATATGCCTATGGGCCACTGAGAGAGTAGAGCGCCGATAATTGTAATAGTCATAAAAAGAGAGACTATGTGGATTGAGTCAAAATTTTCTACAATAAAGACCGGCATCATGGTAAAAAAACCGCCGACAAAAAAACCTCCTATAAAACTGCTCGCAAGCGCTAGTGGAGCAATGCTAAATATTTTAGGAAGGCTGTATCTCTCAAAAGGCTCTAAAATAGGCTCTTTTATCTTCGTCATGGAGATAAAAATAATAGAAAAAAGAACTAAAATAGAGCCGATGATGAAAAAGACATGACCGCTTGTATCGCCTATATTTAAAAGCAGCTGTCCGATTGCTGTTGCAAGATAGAAGATGATGGTGTAAATGGCAAGAATTTTGCTTCTATGGGTTTTAGAACTTTTTTCATTGAGCCAACTCTCTAAAATAATGAGCAACCCATAATAAGCAAAGCCTGAGAGTAGTCTTAAAATAGCCCAAAACACCTCGTTAAAGTAGAGACTATGCCCCAAAAATCCTATAATCATAATAGAGGCAAACGTAGCAAAACTTCTTATATGCCCGACTGTTGCAATAATCTTTTGGCTAAAGATGGAAGCGCCGATGGCTCCTAGAAAAAATGTCGCATTTATAAGTCCGATTGTAATATTGCTCGAACCCATCTCCTTGAGATAAACCCCGATAAAAGTCAAAATCATCCCATAGCCAATAGCCAAAAATCCTATTGCGATAAAGAGTGAAGATATTGGAACTATTGAGAATGTGTTTTTTGTTTGCATACTGCCATTAACCCATCGGGTAGAGAATCTCTTGATGCACCGCGTCACAAGCTTTTAGTATCTCCTCGCTAAGCTTTAGCTCCATCGCCGCCAAAGATGCATCAAGCTGCGCTGCATGTGAGGCACCGATGATAGTGGAGGCGACAAAGTCAAACTGTTTTGACCATGCAATGGCAAGTGTTACCGGGTCAATCTCATAATCATGCGCTATTTTGAGATATTTTTGCGTTGAGGCTAGTGTTTTGTCATTTATAAATCTCTGTGCCATAAGACGTTGACGCTGATGTGAAGATTTGACATAATCGCTAAAACGCCCATCTGCATTTGATGCTTGATTATATTTGCCACTAAGAACACCGCCTGCTAAGGGAGAGTAAGCTAGAAGGGAGATTTGCTCCTTATTTGCAACAACAGCGAGTTCATCTAAAAAACGTCTGTTGAGAAGTGAGAAGTTGTTTTGGATAGATTCAAATCTCGCATAACCTTTTGCCTCGGAGGTCATAAGCGCTTTTGTCGTTTTATATGCGCTGTCGTTAGATGTGCCTATGTAGCGCACTTTTCCGCTTTGTACAAGTTTATCAAACGCTTTGAGGCTCTCTTCTATGGGAACAACGGTATCTGGCCAATGCATTTGGTAGAGGTCAATATAGTCGGTTCTGAGTCTCTTAAGACTCCCCTCTACGGCTCTTTGGATATGAAAACTATCACATGCAGTTAAGCCATGACGAATGGGTGGAACATACCATCCCGAAGCTGCACCTGCTACTTTTGTAGCCAATATGATGCTATCTCTTGGTTTGGTTTTGAGCCATCTTCCGACTATCTCTTCCGTTACTCCGCTTAACTCTGCAGTTGGAGGAACCGGATATAACTCTGCCGTGTCATAAAAATTTACACCCGCCTCGTAAGCTTTGTCCATAATAGCAAAAGCCTCTTTTTCGTTCGTTGTCTGAGTGCCAAATGTCATAGTCCCCATGCAAATGGGAGAGACTCTAAGCCCTGTTTTGCCTATATATCTGTATGTCATTGCTATCTCCTTGTGCTAGTGTCGGCTATCTTGGAGCTTGTCAAAACCATCCTTTAATAAAATAGAGACTTGTTTTGTTGCATTTGTAAGAACTGTTTTTCTGTCACGCTCTTGTTCGTCTTGTATGGTTAAGCCTAAAATCTTGGATTTGTTTGCCAAAAGTTCACTTGTTGTTTTTGCGCTAACGTTTTTGCTTTTGTTATACGCATAAAGAGCGAGTGTCAAAGAGAGAAACTCTTTTTGCTCTTTTTTAAAGATGTTTTTCTTAGAGGTCTCTTTTTCCTGAAACAGCGTCGCTTTTATATCAAGCAGATACTCGTCTTCGACATTTAGCGACTCCTCATCTCTCTCCTGTATAGAGACTCTAAAGCAGTTTGTCTCCTTGAGCGAATCTGCAAGTGCGGCTTTAATCTTATCTTCTGGTATATTGAAGGAGTCGGCACTATTTTTAATCTCAAGCTTGTTTAGATAAAGCGTAGCAACTGCAGTGGAGCAGAGATTTTCATTTTGTATGTTTAAAACTCTCTTTTTAGCAACACATCCCGAGACAAAAATAAGTAAAATTGCAAAAAGCAAAATCTGTTTTATTTTCATTTGTAAATCCTTTTTTTATATAACCAAAGTATAACATAGATAAAACAGTGTTATCGTAAAAGCTCTGCACACTCTCTTGCCATTTCAAGCTCTTCGTCCGTTTTTATAACAAACACTTTTATCTTACTTGAAGCACTTGAGATAAGCATAGCATCTTGTTCGTTTGCTTCTTTATCTATAGCAATCCCAAAGAGTTCCAGCTTTTGTAAAATCCCTGCCCTAAGAGATGAGGAGCGTTCACCTATCCCTGCGGTAAAAACTAACGCATCAACCCCTCCTAAAAGAGCTATGTAGGAGCCTATGTATTTTTTAACTCTTCGCACCATCATCTCTAACGCCAAGTGTGCAAGCGCATCATCTCTTTTTTTTATCTCTCTTACATCTTTTTCGCCGCAAATTCCCAAAAGCCCTGATTGTTTGTTAAGAAGGTCATCGATTTCATCTGTACTAAGCCCCAGCTCTCTTTGAAGATAAAGCAAGATTGCAGGATCCAAATCCCCGCATCTACTTCCCATGATAAGCCCCTCTAAGGGAGTGAATCC